>NZ_JBIMPP010000028.1:0-92695 GCF_043906805.1 Actinomadura sp. SCN-SB
TTCAGGGTTGCCGTGGCGTGCTCTTCTTCGACGCCCCGATTGATCTTTTTGCTGGTGTTCGTGTCGACCAGTCCGGCTCCACTTGAATCCTGGCAATCGTCCACGGTCGCCTCATCGCCGTGGATTCGGACATCTCGGATGTGGACCACGATGTTTCCGTAGGTGGCGATACCGTCAGTCTCGAGCTTCTTGATCCTTTTAAGGGTTCTGGAAAGCTGCGGCTCAACCATGTGCTTCGACAGTTGCTCGGTACGCGTAGCCGCTGGAAGGGAGGCGGCGCGATCCAGTATCGCCACGAACTGCCGATATGACTGTCGAACCGCTTCGACCTCGGCAGCTGAGGGGCTTTGCGGTGATGTGGCTTGCGCCTCCGCGTGAGGTCGCGGAGGTGTTGGAAGAGTCACTCTTTCCGCTTCGCCCTGACAGCCAGCTGACAGGAGCACGGTGCAGAATATTCCGATTCGAGTGCTCGTCTTGCCTGCCGCATCTGACAATTTTGACAGCTTGGGCACTCGAGACATGGCTGACTCCCGGGAAGGTTTCCTACCTGCCTCTGCGGCGACTCGAGCCCAGGTGCTTTTGGGTCGATCAAAGGCTTCGAGTGATGGTAGGGCTTCGCTGGGAATCTCGCCGCCGCTTCAACAGGGAGAGAAGGTAAATCTATCGCCATAGCAATTGGCATACGTGTCTTCAAAGGGCATGCCTATTGAAGTGCGCATAAGCCATATACTGGGAGTTGCTGGCGCTCGGATGCAATCCCGAAGGGCCCGGTTGGCGAGGACGGAACGAGTGGTGCTCATGGCCGCACGGCGAGTCGACCACAGTCGTGTGTGGCCGGACGCTGCCACTGAGCGACCAGGTCGGGGATTGTTGTTGCCCCTTGACCCTGCGGGCACGAGTCTTGCCACATGGGACGCGGAGGGAGGGGCTGGGCGTCGCCCGTGACGTTGCTGCTCCTCACGGTCTTCATTGGCCTTGTGACAAACCTCGCGACCGGGACCGTCGAGGTCGACGGCCGGTGGGTACTGGTCACGTGGGCGGTGCTGGGCGTACTGGTCGTGGCCACCGTGATCGTCCAGCTGCGGCAGGGGGGCGCTCGATCCACGTCCGATAGGCAGGCGCAGGCCGAGGAGACGCTGGCACGGGCAGTCCGACGCCGCTGGGACGATGAGGCGGCGGCCCGAGCGCTTGACCAGCCGGTCCCCATGCCAGTGCAGTGGAAACTGCACGAGCTGTCCACGGCCGACCACGTCCCCGAAGGGTTCCCCGGGACGAGTGACCCGATGGAAGACTTCGCGAGATTCTTCCGCTACCTGGACCGGCGGCGCCTCGTCGTGCTGGGCGGCGCCGGGGCGGGCAAGACCACCCTCGCCGTCCAGCTCTTGCGCGCCCTGCTGCGCCAGGCGCGCCGAGAGAATGGCGCCAGAGATTCCGTACCCGTTCTGCTGCAGGTGAGTGACTGGCGCCCTGGAGCTGCCGGCAGCTTCCTGGACTGGCTGGTGAAGAATATTGACCAGGAGTATCCGTTCCTGGCTCGGGAGTACGGTCCCGGCATCGTGCGGCTGCTTGTCGAGGACAACCGGATTCTTCCCATCCTCGACGGACTGGACGAACTGCCCGCCGCGAAAGACTTGATCCAGGCGCTCAGGAACTCCCTGACGGAGGATTCGCAGTTCATCCTTACCTGCCGCACCGAGCCGTTCCGCGAGGCCGCCGGAGCAGGGGAGCGGCCGAGCGGCATGGTGGTCATCGAACCCGAACCGCTGGCCGCAGCCGCGATCGCGGACTACCTCAGGCGATGCCTGAGCCTCATGAGTTCGACCGAGACGCAGGACGCGCGCTGGGAGGCCATCCTCGTCGGGCTGGAGTCCCCAGAACCACCGAGCGGCTCCCTCGCCATTCTGGGCAGCGTGGTCTCGACACCGTTGGGACTCTGGCTGCTCCGCGCCACATATGTGTCGTCCGACGGTGACCCGCGCGAACTGCTGGACTCCCAACGCTTCCCAGACGAGGCAGCGCTCCGCCGCCACCTGTTCGACCAGCTCATCCCAGCCGTGGCGCGGACCGCGCAACGCCCCAGCGATGAACCAGCACCCCGCCGTCCTCGCCGGGACTACGAACCCGACCGGCTTCGAGAACGGCTGCGCGTGGTGGCCAGTCTGATGGAGTCGATGCCCAGCGCCGCCTACTACTCGGTTCGGCGGGACTCTGACGGTGCACCGACCCGTGATTTCCGCTGGTGGTACCTAGCCGCCGCCGTGGTGCCACGGTGGCTGCTTCCCCTCGTTCACGTGGGGCTTGGCGCCGTGATCGGGGCGACGACTGGGGCGCTCGCCGGCGTCTTCGCCACCGAGGAGACGGCGCAAGGTTTAGGCGATAACGCACCCGCCCCGGTGACCGCTGCGATCGGGTTTGCCTTCCTCGGCTCACTCGTCGGCGGCTGGCAGGCTCGATCTGCGTGGGACGCGGCAAGGCGCACGCCTGTACTGACCGTAATCCCATTTCGATGGTCCGCTCTGCGACTGGCGGGTCAGCACAGTCGGCTTCTGCGGATCTTCGCAGCGATATTTGCGGCCTTGCTCGGAATAATTCTCGCCATCAGGATATTGACGGTGATTGTCGGCAAGGTATGGGAAGAAATCGCACCACCAGCACCGGAATGGTTCTCGTCGAGTAGTGGCAAAAGTCAACTTTTGCCGGTTCTCATAGTGGCAGGGTTGGCGCTACTACTTACTCTTGCCTTTATTGAAGACGATCGCCAACATGAGGTAGCTGGGCCGGTGTCCACGTTGCGTGCCGAGTTCGCCGGAGTGCTCCTCAAACTCGCAGCTGGCGGCTTCGTCGCCGGATTGTTCCTTCTATTTAGAGCGATCAGCGAACCAGGCTATGGCCGGGTCGGTCTCGATGGAGCGGTCTTTGCGTTTGTCCTGCTTTGCATCGGGCTGCTCGCTGGGTCCCGGGTGTGGCTCGGGTACCTCACGGCCGTAGTTGTCCTGGCAGTCCGGGACGGCTTTCCTTTGCGCCTGATAGCGTTTATGGACGATGCCCATCGCATGGGTTTGCTCAGGACGTTCGGCCCGGCGTACCAGTTCCGTCACGCGGATCTTCAAGACCACTTAGCCATGCCCTACCGCGTACAGGGCGCCGAAGGTGAGTCTGCTGAATCTGCCGAGTCTCCAGCGCAATCCGGAAGCGGGTTGTCTAGAATTCTGCGACGCCCCTTCGTGCTACTCCCTTTTGTATTGGTCATTAGTCTTCTGGTTGGCATGGCCTTGCGATGGGGGCTCGAAGCTGTACTTAGCGATGCAATCGCAAGATATATAGAGATCGTTGTTGGCATGCTAGCAATAGCGGTTGCTTCTCTTTGGAACCCAATTCGGCGTTGTCTGCGACGTCTGCGTTGACTTCGGTCGGCAGACCGTCTAGATGTAAGCATTTATATGCGATATCCCTCCCCATTTTTGTGGGTTTGCGCTGAGGGTGGCGCCTGCGGATGGGCACTGAGCGAAGGTGTGGCATGGTCAGCCGCGCTGGTGTCTGGCCTGTATCAACAAACGCGCGCCTGCTGTTAGCAACTTGGCGAGACGATCGGGTGCCTGTCGTCGATTAATGCCCGCGCCAATCGAATGCAGTCCTAGGACTTACTGAACGCACCCTGTCCGTCTAGGTCGGATGCCGGAAAGAACTTGGCGCGCAGGCTTGACGTTAGCGTTGGAGGGGTGGTTTATAGGGGCCGGTTCGTCCGTGATTCAGGGCTGCATATAGTGATGCGGCAGCAGGCGGGAATGCAGGGAGGAAAAGCGTGACGAGGCAGGCCCTTTCATGGAGTCGTGTGTTCGCGGGGCGTCTGGACCAGGTCCCGGCCGCGCGGCATTTCGCAACGTTCCTGTTCTCCGACACGAGGATCGTGGAGGAGGTGGCGTATGTGGTGACAGAGCTCAGTACCAACGCCGTGCGCCACACGCTGTCCGGGCAGGGCGGCAGCTTCAGAGTCCAGCTCGTTCTCAACGGCTGGGCGTACGTCGCGGTCACCGACATGGGAGGCGGAGGTTTCCCCACTGTCCGTCCCGACCCCGCAGACGGCAGCACACGCGAGTACGGGAGGGGCCTGCTGTCCATCGCCCAGATGGCTGTCTCACTGGGCGTACACGGCAGCCCGGAGGAAGGCCACACCGTATGGGCCGACCTTGCTGGGGCGTACGAGCCCCCGCAGCGTCCGCACCTCGTAGAGGCGGCTCCGGCCGGCTGAGGTGGGACCAGCCTGTAGGTAGCAGGCTGGTCCCGGCCTCAGCATAGGTCGGGCTGTGGGGTCCCGCTCGTGCTTCTTCGGAGTGCGAGCGGGACCTTTTGCTGTTGGCGGCAGACCGGGGGGCCAGCCAGGGGGCCAAGCGGGGGGCCGACCGGGGGGCCAGCTATGGGCGGCCCACCCGCCGGTGGCTGTCTCCGCAGGTAGGGGCCGATTTGGGTCGGCTGCTGGTGCGCCCGGATACCCCTTACAGGGGTCCACAAGGAAGTATCGAGGCGGAGATCCATCGGCCCTCCTGCTCTTTATCCGGGCCCATCCCGTCGACCCCCTCTCTAACTGCTCTCCGCTTTTCGCGGCCGATTTAGCATTCGCCGATCCCCGAGCCCGCGCTGCCTAAGTACCACGAAGTCCCTCCCGCGCCGGGCGTGTGCCCTCAAATTGAGAGCCTCGCGGAGGCTCCGCACACGCTAGATCCGTGCCCACCGGTGAAATTAAATTCCTGTTGGGATTGAGGTAACCAAGTCCAGCCGGTCCGGCTAGAAAAATGTCGGCGCTCCTAGTTGCGGTGCTGTATGGCATCGAGAAATGGTCGTCATGGCGGCGACGCCGGGCGGGAAAGTCCCGCCCCGTGGATTCGCCGTTCAAGGAGGCGAAAGAAAAATGGCGATCGACACCATTGCCCCGGCGGGCATCACCGGTATCACCGGCGCCGCTGAAACGGCCGGTGACGCGACCGGGAACGGCGGCGGCGGGTTCCACCCGACCGGCGCCGCTCAGGCGGTGTGGAATGTGCTGGCGGGTTCCCCGGACGGCGCCACGGTGACCGCGATCAGCCAGGCGTGCGGGCTGAGCCGGTCGGCGGTCACCAAAGCACTGACCGCGTTCGCCGAGGCCGGTCACGCGGTCCGGTCACCGGGTTCGGGGTCCGGGCGCGGGCGTACCCCTGATGTGTGGGCACCGGTCACCGGCGCCCCGGACGCGGACACCGGCGCCATCTCGGACGCGGACACGCGCACGGACACGGACGCCGACACAGAGGCCGACACAGAGGCCGACACAGAGGCCGACACAGAGGCCGACACAGGGGCGGACACGGGTGCGGACAGCGCGCCGGACGCGGGCGCGGCTGGGCCGGTCACCGGGGTGACGGACACCGACACCGCCCCGGACACGGGTGCGGACACGGGCGCCCCGGACGGCACCGGCGGGGCCTCGGCCGGTGGCGGGGTGCCGCTGGATGAATCGCTGCGGGCGGCCATGCGGATCCTGTCGGAGGAGGCCGACCGGCGGGCGGCGGCCGAGGAGGCGTTGCGGCGGGCGCAGCAGGAGGAGGCCGAACGGCGCGCCCGTGTGGACGCCGAACTCGCCAAAGCGCACATGCGGGAGGCTACCCGGACCGTGCTGGCCGATCTCCTCGGGGCGGTCACGGCGACGCTTGCGGCGGTCACCGACGATGACCACGAGCGCATCGTGGCCGGGCTGGAGTCCGTGGACAACTACGCCCGCGCCCTGCGCGGCGCGGCGCGGCAGGGCGCCACCGGCCGCACGGGGCCGCGCGGCAACCGTCCGGGCGCGGGGGCGGGCGGTCCGCGTAGCGCGCCCCGTCCGCTGCGCCCGGCGGTGATCGAACACCTCAAGGCCCACCCCGGCAAGGAGTTCACCCCCGGCGAGATCGCACGGGTTCTGGACCGCTCGTCCGGCGCGGTCGCCAACGCCCTGGACAGCCTCGCCGGACAGGGCATCGCCGAACTCACCAGCGAACGCCCCCGCCGCTTCCGCCTGGCCACCGGCACCGACACCGCCCACGCCGAGGACGCCTGAACAACGGGCGGGGCGGACGGGTGCTGGCCCGTCCGCCCCGTCATGACCAGGGCCCGCAAGGGGCCCTCACGCAATGCAACGAGATGGCCATGACGAAGGAGAAGGTACATGTCCGGTGAGGTCTCGAACGAGATCGCGAACGGCATGGCGGGTAAAACTCCCCGCACGGAGGGACGCGGCGAGATGTTCGTGTTCCTGGGATGGGCGTGGGACGTTGACGCCGCCACCCGGCTTGCGGCCCGTCACCCGGTCGTATGGCGGGACGTGGCCCGGATGGGTTGGGCACGGCACGTCGTCCACATCGACCGCGATCACGCCGCGCGGGTGACGCTGTCACGCCCGCTGATCGCGGTTCCGGTTCCGAAGGCGGAGGTCCCGCTGGTGATCGACGGATACCACCGCATCCACCGCGCCATCACTCTCAAGATCCCCCGCTTGCCCGTGATCGTGTTGGACGCAGCCGACGAACGCGCCTGCCGGATCATGGGCGGTGGCGTCACCCCACCGGGCTAGACACGGGTTGAGCGCGGTATGGGCCTCGGGGCGGTCAGACCACCCCGAGGCCCGTTCGTGTGTCCGGTAGGCGGGTACCGGCGCGGGCGGGCCGGGCGCGATCACAGGCCGGTTCACCGGGCGGGCTGGAATCTGAGTAGGGGACGGGTGGCGCCGATCCAATCGGCGCGCCGGTACGACTCGGACCCGATGTTGGGCTGGCAAGTGGAACACCTCGCGGCGACCATCTTGCCGGGGGCGATCACCAGCCCGACGTGTCCGGGCCGGTTGGAGGAGGTGCCGGGGCCGGAGTTGAAGAACACCAGGTCCCCCGGCTGCTCGCGCCCCTTGGGGATGCGGACTCCGAACGGCCATTGCTGGAAGGTCGTTCGGGGGATCGTGTACCCGGCGGCGCGGTAGGCGGCTTGGACGAGGCTGGAGCAGTCCCATGCGTGGGGGCCGGTGGCGCCGAACACGTACCGCTTGCCTCGCTGCGCCATCGCGAAAAAGATGATCTTGCTCACGGCTCCGCCCGGTGGGTTCGCTACAGCGCTTACCGGGGCGCAGCCGGGGCCGGGCGTGGCGGTTCCGGCAGGGCTGGCCGGTGCGGCGGCCTGGTAGCGGCGGGCGCGGGCCAGGACGTTGCTTACGTAGGCCTGTGAGTGGTTGTAGGCGTACAGGGCTTTCCGCATGTCGGTTGGGGCGCCGTTGTGGCGTAGGTAGCGGGCGGCGGCCGGGATAGCGTCGGCGGGGTCGTAGCGGTCTGTGCGTCCGTCCCGGTTGCCGTCCACACCGAACGCGGCCCAGGTGCCAGGTAGGAACTGCATGGGCCCACCGGCGCCGAAGGCGTTCTGACCGGATCGGACGCCCGGCGCGCGTGACCTTCCGTGGTCGGATTCCACGGCACCGACGGCGGCCAGCACGGGCCACGGAATGCCGTAGTCGGCGGCGGCCCTGCGATACAGCGCCAGATAGGCCGGTGGGATGTCGGCCACCGGGGCGCCCGTGCCCGTGCCGCTAACCGGGACGCAGGCGGGGTGTTGCGCGGTGGCCCCGGCCACGACGCCGACCAGGACCGCGATCAGCAGGACCGCACCGGCGAGGACGGCGATCACCGGCAAGAGGCGTCCTCGCCGGTGTCGGAGCCGGACGAGGCAGGCATGGTGGTCGTGGGCTCGCCGGGTGTGGGCCAGGTGTCGGCGAGTTCAATCAACCGGCGGCGCGGGCCGGTGTGCCCGGCGGGCAGCCATACCGAGTCGGCGGGGCTGGCACTGCTGGCGGTCTGGACGGCGGTGGCCACCGGAATCTCGGGCGTGCCGAGCTGCCGGCGAAGGTTGATCTCGCGGCGCACGCTGGGGAGCCAGAACAGAACCGGCGTGGTGATCCCGGTTGCCTCGGCGAGTGCGGTGTAGCCGCCGAGCTTGGCGGCGACCTTGGCCAGGACGGTGCTGCCGGTGTCGTGCTCAAGAAAGAAGTCGATCTTGGTTGGCTGGCCGGTGTGCGGCTCGGTTTCGGTCCACCGGCCGTAGGCGTCCGGGCGTGCGAGATCGCCCCACAGCTGCGCGCAGCGCCGTTCCGACCACCACTTCGCGAGATTCGCGTTCGGGGTGTGACGGGCGTGGGCGTGCAGGCGGGTGAAGAACTCGTTCACTCCGACCTGGTGGCCGAGGTGCTGGGAGTGGCAGATCGCCAGCGTTGCCGCGCGCCGGTATCCGAGCTCGTTGACGGTGATCCCTCGCTCGGCTGCCAGGACCTCGGCGCCGAGCGGGCCGAGCACCCAGTGGAAGGGGGCGGCACCGACCGGTACCCAGGGCTGGAACCTCTCCACCGCGCGCATCCTGAACAGTTCCAGCAGGCGGTGCCGTCCCTTGCCCGGAGTGCTGAACAGGATCACGCTGACCTGGTGCGTGGTGAGCACGCGATGCTCCCACACCAGTTCGAGGAGCTGCCGGTCTCGGTCGGTGAGGCGCCGCCGCAGCTCCAGGAACAGCTCGGAGCTGGAGCGGGCGGGAACGGTCGGGACCATACGCATGCGCATCCGGGTTTGGCTCATCGAGTGATCTCCTGCTCGTCACGCGGATCGGTGAGGATCGAGGGCGCGGTCGACAGCGCCTTGGTTACGGAGGTGGGATCGGACGCGAAGCGCTTGCGGGACTCCTGGCGCACCTCTTCGGCGCGTCCGTTGATGGGTACGGGGAGCGGCCGGGTGCGGAAGGTGAAGGCCGGGCTCGGTCGCCCCTGCGTGACGAGGCGTGCCGCGGCTTGGTAGGCGCCGAGGTGGGCGAGGTCGTGCGCGGAGATGACCGGGCCGGCATGGCGCACGAGGTCGCTGGTGTCTTCTGGCGAGGCGGCGAAGTAGATCTTGTTGCGTGCGTCGGCGGAGACGGCGTCGCGCAGGTCCTTGGGAAGCTGCGACAGGTGCTGGTGCGCCAGGACGAGGGAGAACCGGTAGCCGCGGGCCTCGGCGAGGATGTCCGACACCGAGCCGGGCAGGTTCAGGAAGTTGTGGCACTCGTCCAGGTAGGCGGCCGCGTCCCGCCGGTCGGCCTCGGGGAGCGCGGCGCGCCGGGTGATGCCTTGCCAGGTGTGCGCCAGCAGCATCGAGCCCAGTAGCCGGGCCGCGTCCTCACCGAGGACGCCCTTCGGTAGGCGGGCCAGGACGAGCCCACCTTTGTCCAGGTGACGGGCGAGATCCACGCTGGACTCGCTGGCGGCGAGGGCCTGGCGGACGAACGGGCGAAGCAGGACGGCGCGCAGCTTGTTCATGACCGGGCTGATCAGTGCGGCTCGTCCGGCGGCGGAGAGTTCGTCGTAGCCGGTCCAGAATCCGCGCAGTAGCTCGTCGGGGAGTCGTCCGACGAGCCGGGCGCGATAGGGCGCGTCCATGAGCAGGCGTGGAATGTCGGCGAGGGTTGCGCGCGGGCCGTGCGCGCAGGCGAGGGTGAGGCACGCGGAGCGGAGAAGGTCGTCCAGCCGGGGTCCCCAGGCCGAGGGATAGCAGCGGTGGAAGATCGAGACGACCGAGTCCACCGCGAACGCCGGGTCGGGGCCGCCGAGGATGTTGACCGAGGGCGGCGGGGCTTCATCGGACGGATCGAACAGGACCGTCCGCTCCACCGCGCGAGTCGGGAGCCGGTCGAGTATGTCGGTGACCAAGTCGCCCTTTGGATCGACGACCAGCGCGCCGCGCCCTTCCCTGGCGTCGGCGAGCACCATGTTGACCAGGAGCGTGGACTTCCCGACTCCGGTCTGGCCGAGGACGTGGACGTGTTGCCGGGCACCGAGGACCGGTAGCGCGACCGGACGCGGGTTGCCGCTATCGGCCGTCCCAAGGATCCGCGCCGGTCCGGTGGCGGTGCTGGGGCCGGTGGGGATGTCAGGCGAGGGCGCCACAGGCCGGGCGGCGGCACGGGTGATGGCCGGGGCATCGTGGTCGAGGGGTAGGTGCGCAAGCGCGGCCAACTCGGACGCACTGAGCAGGTAACCGCGCCCGAGGTGGCGGCTGTTGAGGGTGGCGGCCGGGTGGCGGAGTCGGCGGCGGCGAAGGTACTGGGTCGCGGCGGAGTACAGCGCGGCCAGGGACGCGACGGCGTGGGCGTGGCCGCGCAACCAACCGTCGGCAGCTTCGCGCGGCAGGCTGGTGGCGACGGCGTAGCGCACCTCGGCCTCAAAGCGTGGTTGCGCCGCCTTGGCCAGGACCGCCTGAATCTGGGCGGCGCGCTCGGGCCTGGCCCGCCCGCCCTCGGTGCCATGGAGCCCATACCGGCTGCGGCCGGTGCCGGGGGTGATGAGGTCGAAGACCATGGCTTTGATCCCGGAGGATCGTCCGGTCCTCAGCGCGGCGGCGATGCGGTGCGCGCGTCTCAACCGGCGTCCGGTCACCGGGCGCGCGAGTATCTGGACGGCGATCTGCTCACCGCGCCGTAGCCCCGACACCACCCCGAGCAGTGGCCGGAGCGGATCGGTGGCGTAATCGGCCTTCAGAGGATGGGACTCCTCGTGAGCCATTACCAGGCGTCCGCCGGTCACGGCGTACTCGGAGGGGACCAGGTCGCAGGCGGGGCGGGTGGTGACGGTGGCGCCCGGCCAGGCCGCTCGGATCGTCTGCTCGACCAATCCGGACGGGACGACCCCTGGCACCCAGACCTGCACGCGAAGTCCGGCTTCATCGCCGGTGTACTCGAAGGCCAGGTGCGGCTGGCCGTAGATCCACCGCTTCCACCGGGGAGCGAGCAGGCCGGTCTGGTGCGCCCACCATGCGGGCGCGCTCGCCGGATCGACCTGCGGCGGTATGGACACGGTGACAAGGCGTGCCTCGCGGTTGAACCGGCGAGTCCGCCACATCCTCGCCGCGACCTGGGCACTCGCTCGTGTGGCGCCGAGGATGGTGATGACGAGTGCGGTCTCGGGAGCGTGGTGGGAAAGCAACCCGGCCAGTGCATCCGGGATGCGGGCGAGGTCATCGAAGAGGTGAGTCCAGGAGGGGGCAGGCTCCGGAAGAGCGCTCACAGCGGGTCCTCCTCCGCGACCTGGGCATCCAGCAGCTCGTCAGGGCGCGTCGTGATCACGTCGTGTTCGGCCTGGGAGGAGATGGCGGCGAAGGCTGCCCGATCGCCGGCGTTGCCTCCGCACAGGAGACCTTCTCCGCGTTCGGCCGCGAGGAGGAAAGCCCGCTCACCCTCCGACAGTCCGAACGCCTCGCCGACCGTGCTGATCGCTTGAGGTGACTGGCGGAGGAGGATCTGGGTTGCCGAGTTGGAGACCACGGCGCGGCCGAGATCGGAGGCCAGGAGGTCTGCGGCGTCCTGGGTGACGACGGTGAGCCCGGCCCAGTGTTTGCGGGCCGACTTGGCGAGGCGGTAGAGGAACTTGGCGCCTTCGGCCTCGCGCATAAGCATCCAGGCTTCATCAACGATGACCAGGCGGGGCCGCCGGTCGGCAGGGTTTGCGACCTTGCGCCAGATCGCGTCCAGCGCCAGCAGGACCCCCACGGACTTGACCTCCTCGGGTAGGTCCCGCAACGAGAACACCACCAGATGCCCGTCAGGGGGCGTGGTGGTCGAGGAGGCGAACAGCCCCTTGTAGGAGCCGGTGACGTAGGGCGCGAGCCGTTCGGCGAGGCCCGTCCCTTCGGGATGCTTGGCGATGGCGAGCTGCTCGACCAGGTCGGCCAGCAATGGCGCTGGGCGCGTCCAGGTGGCCGGGTCGAAGGTGATGCCCTTGGCCGCGTAGGCGGCGAGCACGGCGCGGTCCAGGACGGGCCGGGCGGCCGAGGACAGGGGCTCGCCGAGCATTGTGGCAACCAGGGTGTGAATGAACAGAGCGCGCCGGGTCAGCACTTCCCCGCTCTGGTCGGTGGGCAGGTCGAACGGGTTGAACGCGACCTTGGGCGCGCCGAGGGCGATGTGGGTACCGCCGGCGGTCTCGGCGAGGCGGCGGTACTCGTCTTCGGGGTCAACGACGCAGACCTGCACGCCGTGGTACAGCAGCCGCAGCGCCTCCAGCTTGGTGAAGTAGGACTTGCCCGCGCCCGACCGCGCCAGGACCACGGAGTTGTGGTTGTCCTGGGCGAACCGGTCCCACACCACCACGCCCGAGCTCGCCACGTTCATGCCGTACAGCACCCCGGTCTTCCCAAGAGATGCGTTCAGGTCCGGGGAGGCGAAGGGGAACGAGGCGGCCAGGGCCGCGGTGTCGAAGGTGCGGCGCTGCCGGATCGCGTCCTCGCCCAGCGGCAGGCTGGTCACCCAGCCCTGCAGGGTGCGAAAGGTGGTGGGTTGGGCGTCCAGCAGGAGCGAGGCCGCTAGGGCCCGCACCTGCTGCACCTCGGCCTCCAGCTCCGCCGGGTCCGCGGCGTGCACGGTGAGGTAGAGGCCGACGCGGAACAGACGGCCGTGCCCACGGGCCAGCGAGGAGGCCAGATCGGTGGCGTCCTCGGCAGCGGCCTCCGCTGCGAAATCGACCAGCCGTCCCGCGCGGGCATCGGACCGGGCGGAGGACTCCAGCCGGGCGATCTGTCGCCGCAACCGCTGCGCAGCCATCAGCGGCGGCACCGGCTCCACGTGCAGCGAGACATCCAGACGGCCGGGGTAGGTCAGCAGCGGCTCCAGCCAGCCCGCCCCGACCTCCCGCGGATACCCCGACACCGCAAAGGACGCACACGTCCCACCGGGCAACTCCAGAGCGTTGGCCCCGATGCGAACCGACGAAGGCGCCAACAGGTCACCGAGCCCAACGTCGTGCTCCTCGTAGAGTTCACCGTCGTGGCCGGCGGACCGCAGGAGTCGGGAGCGAAGCTTCACGGGCCCACCACCAGAGGACGGGCGGCAACGGCCGCGTTGATATCCGGAGCTGGCACCGGCCGGGACTCTGTCGGCGAGAACGCTTTGGAGAGCACGCGCAAGGCAGCCTCGGCGTCCAGTTGCTCGGCACTGATCCCGAACCCGGCGAGGGCACGCACCGTCTCGGCTGCCCGCCTGGCGACAATGGCCGCGTTGGCGTCCCGCGCCTTCCCCCGATGTCCGCGGCTTCCAGAACCTCCTGCCGAAGGCTCACGAAGGACGATGAGCACCTCGCGGGCCAAGAGACTTCGTGATTGCGAGAGCTCGTCCAGGTAGGCGGCATGTCCTTCGGCCGCCTGTCGAAGAGCCGGATGCGGCAGCGTGGCGGCGGCCTCGTCCACACGCGCGGTCAGCTCGGACAGGTCGACGGGGCGCGCCTGCACCAGGATCTGGACCGGTGCCTCCAGCGAGTTGAGCCACCGTCCGAAGAACCCCACAAGGGATGCCTGCTCGGCGTCCGTCCGGAGCCCGAAGGACACCGTGCCCGCACGCACCAGCGCAGCCGTCCCGCCTCCGTCCAGTTCCAGGACGCCGTCTTCACGGGTCGTGCGGACAGGAAGGCGCATAGGCTCCGGCAACCGGCCTCGCACACGACACCAGCGCGGCGGCGCTACTACGCCCTCAGAGGCATTTACGAGCTTCCGGTTCCGTTGAAAATGCTGGAGCGCGACCACCACGAAGCGGTCCAACCCCATGCCGTCACGGCGTCCCAGAGCCAGCAGCAATCCAGAGGCCACCGCTGGGAAGACAAGGCCGACGACCACGGCTAGGGGAAGAACCGAGGACCCGGCCACGAAGACCGCCGCAGCGAGGAGCGCGGTGGCGGCCAGGAGGACGAGCTGCCGTCCGGTGAGCCCGTACATGATCTTGTCGGGCTGCTCCACGTCGGCCGGAATCCGCACCGACAGCGGCTCCGCGTAGTCGTTCACCGGGTCCTCCTCTGAAAGCGGCGCCGCCGGGGCGCCTCCACCCGCATGAGCTGGCTGCGTGCCGGTCTCGGTGTCTGCGCCGTCCGCCGTGGCGGGCGGACCGGCGGCTGAGCCGTCGATGTGGCACGGGGCACCGGCCGGGGCATCCCACCCGGCGACCGGCGCGGTTGTTGCGGCTGTGAGCGCCCGTTAGGTCCCGCGCCGGGATGACGGCGGGCGCCACCCGCCGGGCCGCCCTGTCGGCCGCTGTGCGGGCCGTGGCCGGGTCGGTGACCGGGTCCGGGACGTTCATCAGTACGCCGCCCGTTCGCGCCGTGCGGGCCACGTCGTCCGCCGGGGCCGTGCCCGCCGCCGTTGCCGTGCCGGGGACCCCCGCCCGGCCCCGTGTTGTGCGGCCCACCCGACCCACCAGGACGGTTCCGCCCACCCGCCCCTTCAGGGCCAGGCCGACGCCCGCTCCCGGAAGCGGCCCGAGCCGCCTTTCGACCCGAGCCGCCCCGGCTGCCTTTGAGGAGGAACCCGGCCGCCCCGAGGGTCTTGTAGATGATGAGCGTGCGGACCAGACGGCCCAGCGTCCGAGGCTGGGCGGGTTGCCACACAGTCCGCGCCACCCAGCGCGGGATGCAGATCAACACGTACAGCAGCGCGATGATCAGAAGCAGGTCGACCAGTTCGGCCTGGCTGGTGGGGACGCCCATGAAGACGTTGCCGCCGCTGGTCTCCTTGTTGAGCAGCAGGCGCAGCGCGGTGATGAACACGAGCGCCTGGCACACCTGGATCGCCAGGACCCCGGTGATTCCGCGCCACCACAGCCTTGCGATCCCGTCGGTTTGCGGGAGTGCGTGGAACATCAGCGCGATCGGTGCGACGGCGATCAGGACCATGGTGATCGCCAGGCGCATGACGTAGATGAAGACCAGGATGACGGCCATCACCACGGCCACAAGCGTGACCAGGATGAAGAAGGCGCCCGCGGTGTTGACCGAGGCCTCCACCCCTTCGGCCAGCACCCGTCCCGCCTGGTCGGGGTTGATGCGCTCCCCGTCGAGCAGGATCGCCTCCGACAGCCCGTTGGCGAGCCGGATGCCGTAGTCGATGAAGACCAGGCTGGTGTTCATCGCGATGAACGCCGCCACCAGCCGGGTAACGATCTCGCGCGGCGTGATGGTGACGCCGAGGGTTTCTCCGGCCATGAGTAGCACCCCGGCCAGAGCGACCATGAGCACGAAGCAGGTGTTGGCGATGACCAGGGACGAGCGCCAGATCCGTTCGACCTTGGTCATGGCCGCCGACCCGATCTCCGGCGTGGCGAACTGCGTCTCGGCGAGAAACCCCAGCGTCGGCTCGATCGCCGATTTGGCCAGGCTGCGGAACCAGTCGGTCACCGCATTGCGGCTGTAACAGCCCAGGTCAGCGAACGCGCAATCCTCCTCACCTGCATCTGGATTCGCCGAAGCCAGAACCGGCCACGATCCTGCGGTAGCCGCCCGCTCCGGCGCAGGCGCCACCTGCATTGCCGAGGCCGATCCCGCCCAGCACATCAAGGCAAGGGCAGCGACCCCGAGAACCAGTGCCCAGCGGCGCCGCGCGATGGAGCGGCGAGCCCCCGAGGCCACTTCAGCGCCCGACGATGTACTGAAGGATCTGCACGAGAACCGGAGCCAGCGCCGCGACACCGAAACCGAACGCCGCGTTCCGCAGGGTTCGTTTCCCTGCCTCTGCCTCGCTGGGATCGCCCCCGGCCAGCAGGTAGCGGACGCCGCCGATGGTGGCGAACAACGTCGCCAGCGCCACGAGCAGACCGACGATGACATTGCGCAGGTTGGTGATGACCTGATTGAGACGCGCATTGGCCACCACCCGGACGGTCTCCGCGCCCACGGCCTCGGCCGCGGAGGAAATCGTGAAGGCCATCACCAGGCCGACGACCAGAATGCCCACGCACCACAGGACGACGGCGGCCAGGAGACGAACCCAGCTCACGCCGGCTCGGCGCGAGAAAGAAGGCGGGGAGAACGAACGCGTACGCATGGAAGCTGCCCTCCAGTGGGAGAGAGGAAGGTGGATTGCGAGCCGAAGCGGCATCGAGTGGACGACCGATGGAGAAGCATGAGGCTCGCGGTGCGGAGACGGCCCAGGCCTGACGGGCTTCCTCCTCACGAATTGGTGCTGGATTCTCGGCTGGGGACCGGGTGACCATCCGGCCCGGGTCCGCCTCCGCGTCCGCGAGGTCCTTCGCTCAATGACGGACCGGTCAGGCCCCAGGACTGGACATCAGATCCTCGACGCCTCCGCGAAGACCGCCGTCGCGCATCGCCTCCACCAGCCTTTTCTCAGCCCGGCGGCGGCGCTTCATCAGCGCTTCGTAGGAGATCCCGAGCTGCTCGGCGATGGTGTGCGGTGAGATCTTTTCCAGCCTGGTCGCGGTGATGAGCTCAGCCTCATCCCGCGTGATGACCCCCTGCTGGACTGCGGCGTCCATGAGCAGATCCACATGCGAGTCCGCAGCCTCACGGTTGGGGACGAGTTCGGCGAGCACCTGAGGCTCGACCGGCACAACGCGCACCCGCGGGGCATAAGCCCGCTGAACCTTCTTGGTCGAGCGCCACAACAGCCGCGCAGCAATGCCAGGCCGGTTGATGTCGATGTCCAGGAGCGCGTCGTAGAACGCGGTGAGCAGTTCGCCGGCCACCCGATCTGTTCCGGGCTGCTCCTCCCAGGCCACGCACCGACGCAGATCACGCCGCAGCGCCGTCCGAAGCCCCGGAAGCGCGACACCCACGCACCCCACGATCCAGGCCGAGCTGCGCTGCCGAGCCCGATTGACCAGCAGGCTCCACACAGCATCGCGCGGGGCCTGGCTGGTGGACGGGTGCAGCAGGACATCACGCAGTTCATCGAGCGGAATGACCCGCGCAGGCAGCCCGTGCCCCAGGGCCGCGCCGTCCACGGCCAGCGGAGAAGGACCCTGCGTCAACAGGGCGAATGTCTTCTCCGCCATGTCGAAGGGGTGGCGGCTGCTGCTCGTACGGTCGGCGACCCGGCTCGTCGCGTGGCTGATGGTGCTGGAGTTCATGGCAGACCCCCGATGGTCGAGTGGAATCGGTCGCCGCCATGTCGCCAGCACGCTCAGACACAACTCAGACGGATCTCATGCAGAACCTCGGACGGTCCATCGCCACGGAGCCTGTGGATAACCTGCACACTCTGGGGGCTCTGTGTCTAAAACGGCCTTCTACCTGCGCAGATGCTTGCCTAAGTCGATGTCTCGCGGTCGTTGAGGCGCCAAAGGTCAAGGGAAGACAAGTGTCTAGATCGGGCTCTGAGCTGGGAGGATGCAACACCAGCCAGCAATCGTTAAAGGAAGGCTGAGTTGCTCGGCGGTGCAGGGGGCTCGCTGGGACGGCTGCGCGGCACCGGAAGTGCAGGCTGTCGCAGCGCTAAGGTCAAGCGGGATAGGCACTGCGCTGATCCGCCCGGCCGAACGGCTTGCCGCCCAACGAGGCGTACGCCTCATCGGGACTGGGCATCGACGATCAGGAGAATCCGCGAGCTGCGGCTCAACACGCCCGATTGGGTATCGGCCCACCGTCCGCTACGTGGATCGTTGCTTCTACACCGACGGCGCAGGCAGGGAACATCCGGTCGAGGCTCGTGAGATTTCCGGCTCAAAAACCTCGATCCCATTTTCAGCCAGGACGAACCCACGTCCTCCATCGTCTACACGGAGTGACTGTTCCCGCCAGATAGCTCCTAGCCAACTGGCCGTTGTCAGAAATTGCAGTTCGTCACTAACGTTCTGGCATCGATCGGCAGCATCTCTTGTCGTTGACATTGGACGGGGTCGCGTGCGGCGGTAAACCCTCTGCAAGTCGATGCGAAAACGTGGCTTCGGTTTTGCTGGCCCAATGTCAGGCTAGCCCTGTAGTGGACCTTGGATTTGCTCGTGCCAACGCTCGAGCCTTTCGAGTTGATACTCAAGGTTCGTAGTTATCTTCTCAAGCACGTATGGCACATAGAGATGTACGCTCTCGAATGTAGAGTCAGCTGTCACCGGCTCAAGATGCCTTTTGCTGTGATAGTTGTTGATGTATTCGGCAACGGTCTGTCGTTTGTGGAGCGGCAGTGCCTGGAACGGGTCGCGTGCCATGTGGTCGTGAGAGTTGGACAGATGAATAAAGGTGCAGCCAAACTTGTAAACTATCTTCGGCCATCCGTCTGCAATCCCCGTATTATTCACCATCTCACTATCGAATACCGGCTTGTTTTCAGATGGTTTTTTCCAGCGCCTGCCATTCGCCGAGTCGGCAAGCAACTGGATCCGGCGTTCGCGCGGCTGAGAGTTCAGGTAGATTGCGCGGACCATTGAGTCAAGCTCTTGTCGAAGGATGCCCACACTAATTGATCGCCAGCCATTCTTCATGGCAATGGGCATGGCTTGTTGGTGCTCCAGTGAGCGCTGTCGAACTTGTCGACAAAAGATGCTTAGATCATTGTTGTGTTCTGTGTCCATGATGGGATTATAGTGATGAAGATTGGTCTCTACTGCGAGTCGTTCTGATCGCTCATGGCCACATCAGGTCGGTGCAATCGCGTGGGTAAGGGTGTTGCATGTGCCGTGACGCGGCCAAGCCCCAATGAGCAGCCCGGATCGACATGCTGGATGCGGAGAATGCCGTTCGCTGGGTCGGCGATGCGAGGTCGGGGCAGCTCGGCACACGCAGCCCGATTGCGGCGGTGTCCAAGAACTGGGATGAGTTCGTCCGTCATGTGGTGAAGGGGACCGGGTGGCCGTCGCGGGTCACCCAGCAATGAAGTCCACGCCACCTGGCTCCAACTCGGGAACTCCGAAGTCGAACGGTCCTACGCCTGCTCCTGTTCGGCAGCTTCTGCCGCTGTCCGTGTGGTTGTGCTCCGACGCTGGTCCCAGGACCAAGCGCGACGAGCTGCACGGAGAAGCCGTCTCGGCGGGCACGTGCCGGGAGCATCTCAACGCGATCGGCCGGGAACTAGCTCGGCACCTGATCAGCAACTGCACCAACGAGGGCGCTCTCGTCGTTGAGGCGTTCACCTCCAGCGACCACACCCTTGCCATGGCGGCTGGGGCGGGTCGGCGGGCGCTGGCCTGCGTGCCGTACTACCCACTCGCTCGGTACATCGGGGCGCAGCTGCGGGCCACGCTGACCGAGCAGGAGCTGGCCAAGGTGGGCCTGCGTCCGTGCCGCCCGGATCAGATGCACCTTGGGATGGCCGACCACCTCGGCCAGGTCGATCTCGTGATCGCCGCGCCACCGCCCTACGAGATCGGCGGGTGTGTCGCCAAGGAGGCGGCAGATCGGGACTGCCCGGCCTGTCGTGCCGACCTTTGGATGCTCGGCCGTGAGCATCTCAGCGGGTTCCTGAGCTCTGCCTGGCGCGTTCTCCGGCCGGGTGGTCATCTGGCGGTCATCACCACCGCCCGGTACCAGGACGATGGGCGGCTGTCCGATCCGACACCGCAGGTGATCCGGAGTGCGCGTGCGGTCGGGCTGCGTTACAGCCAGCACGTCATTGCCGTGCGTGTTCCGGTCGAGGGCGACACCCTCTACGTCCAGGCGACTTCCGAGAGCCTCGCTCAGCTGCGGGATATCCGGTCGCGTGCGTTGCCTCCGGCTGCCCGGGTTCACGCCGATGTATCGATCTTCTCGAAACCGTCCCGCGTGAAGGGCCTGTCACGACGGGGGGTGCGCCGATGAACTCCATGCATGCGGAGGAAGGCGCCACGGGCATGGTGCCGTCGGTGTTGGCGACCGGGCAGCAGCCTTCGCGGGGGCAGCGCAAGGACCGGTACGTTCCCGAGTCGATGCGGCATCCGGGCAAGATGCTGCCCGCCATCGCAGCGCAGGTCATCGCTGCCTACACCCGGCCCGGTGAACTGGTGGTCGACCCCATGTGCGGGATCGGGACGACGCTCGTCGAGGCCGTCCACCAGGGCCGGGACGCGGTCGGTGTCGAGTACGAGCCCGACTTCGCCCGGCTGACCGGAGCGAACATCGCCCACGCTCGTCAGCAGGGCGCCACGGGCAAAGCCGAGGTGCTGTGCCATGACGCCCGGCACATCGACACGCTCCTGCGGGATCGGCGAGGGCAGGCGGCGCTGGTGTTGACCTCGCCGCCGTACGGCTCCTACACGCATGGGCGGGTGCGTCCGCAGGACCCGAACGCGGGAGAGCGGGTCACCAAGTGGGACGAGCGGTACTCCAACGACCGGATGAACCTGGCCTACCGCGGGCTGAAGGAGCTGCTGGAGGGCTTCGGCCGCATCCTGGCCGGCAGCTCCACCCTTCTCCAGCCGGGTGGAGTCATCGCGGTCACCGTCCGCCCGATCCGCGTCAAGGGCGAGCTGATCGATCTGCCCGGGCTCGTGGTGGAGGTCGCAGAGCA
This sequence comes from Actinomadura sp. SCN-SB, assembly GCF_043906805.1. Taxonomy (NCBI): domain Bacteria; kingdom Bacillati; phylum Actinomycetota; class Actinomycetes; order Streptosporangiales; family Thermomonosporaceae; genus Actinomadura; species Actinomadura sp. SCN-SB. Next base: position 20,253 of record NZ_JBIMPP010000028.1, read on the forward strand.
GGCTGGGCTAGTGCTGGCCGATCGCCTGGCGGCGCTGCTGTGCGCGATCCGGGACGGGCAGGTCGTCACGCGGGCGTCGTTCTTTCAGATGCTGGAGGCTCGCCGCCTGCGGGAGAAGGGCATACCGGCCTGCGCCACCGCCCACGAAGACCTCTTGGTGTTCCAGCGCCGGGCCGAGGCCGGAGAGAGGCCGGCGGGTTGAGCGCCTGCGCGGGGGCCTCGCCACGCCCGTCTCGTCCTGTGCTTGCCCTTCAGGGGCGAGGTGGTGGTCGATGCCGGGGCCGGTGGCCGACAGGGGGCACCGGCGGGGACGGGACGGGCACCCGATGACCGCCCGCCGCGAAGAGAAAACGAAAACGCGGGTCCGGCTTCCGGACGAGCCGCCTCGGCTCACGCCTGCCGCCGCCTGGGTGCTCCTCCAGATCATCCAGGCGGCGGCGTCCCGACCGGGTCCCGCATATGACCAGCGCAGGGAGATGGACACATGCAGCACGTCGCCGCCTTCAGCGCCAACGAAGGGGTGCAGCGAGAGGCCAGGCTGTTCGCCTTCTACGGACGCGTCTCCACCGAAGACAACCAGGACCCCGAAGCCTCACGTGCATGGCAGCTCCGCCGGGCCAACGCTCTCATCGAACCCAAGGGCGGGCGGATCGTCGCGGAGTTCTTCGACGTCGACAAGTCCCGTTCCATCCCTTGGGCGCGCAGACCCCAGGCGACCGAGCTGATCAACCAGCTCAAGAACCCGGCCAGGGACTTCGACGCCGTGGTGATCGGGGAGCCGCACCGGGCCTTCTACGGCAACCAGTACTCCCTGACCTTCCCGCTGTTCGAGCACTTCGGCATCCCGCTGTGGGTGCCCGAGGTCGGAGGCCCTGTCGACCCGGCCAACGAGGCCCACGACATGATCATGGGTGTCTTCGGGGGCCTGTCCAAGGGCGAGCGGAACCGGATCAAGATCAGGGTGAGGTCGGCGATGGCCGCGATCACCTCGACCGAGGGCCGGTTCCTGGGCGGGCGGCCTCCGTACGGGTACCGGCTCGTGGATGCCGGTCCGCATCCCAACCCGGCCAAGGCCGCCGACGGCAAGCGCCTGCACCGCCTGGTCATCGATGAGTTCGCCGCCGCCGTGGTGCAGCGGATCTTCGCCGAGTTCCTCGGGCTGTGGGGTTACCGCGAGCGCGGGTACTTCGCGATCGCTGAAGGGCTCACTCGTGACGGAATCCCGTGCCCGTCCGCGCACGACCCGGCCCGCAACCGGCACCGGTGCGGGGTGGCCTGGTCCAAGAACGCCGTCCGGGCGATCTTGATGAACCCGCGCTACACCGGCTACCAGGTGTGGAACAAGCAGCGCAAGGACGAGGTCCTGCTGGATGTCGAAGACGTCGCGCTCGGCCACACCACCAAGCAGCGCTGGAACCCGCGCGACCGCTGGGTGTTCTCCGACAAGATCGTCCACCCGGTCATCATCGAGATGGACATCTTCGAGCAGGCGCAGCGCAAGCTCCTGACCCGCCGCCCGCAGACCGGCAGGTCCAAGCCCCGCCACACCAAGCGCTGCTACCCCTTGAAGGGCGCGCTGTGGTGCGACATCTGCGAACGGAAGATGCAGGCCCATCACAGCGGGCACGCCACCTACTACCGGTGCCGCTTCCCCGAGGAGTACGGGCTGGCCAACAAGATCGAGCACCCGCGCAACGTCTACGTCCGCGAGGACCACGTGCTGCCCGACCTGGACCGATGGCTCGGCCTTGTTCTGGCACCCCACCGGATCGCCGAGAGCATCAAGGCCATGCAGCAGGCCCAGATGCCCACGGTTGCCGACTCGGCGGTGACCCGGGCCAAGGCGGTGCTCAAGGACTGCGCTGCCAAGCTCGACCGGCACCGCGCCGCCCTGGAGGCCGGTGGCAACTCCGCCACCATCGCCCGATGGATCGCCGAGATCGAGGCGGAGCAGGCCGCGGCCGAGAAGGCCCTCCGGGAAGCGCAGGGCTGCCGGGTGCAGGTCTTGGGCGAGGAAGAGATCGCCGGGCTGGTGCGGCAGGTGGACGACCTGCGGCAGGTCATCCCCGATGCCGAGCCTGAGATGAAGGCCAAGCTCTACGAGCGGCTCGGACTGAAGATGACGTACTGCCCTGGAAACGATGAAGTCCGAGCTGAAATCCGATTCAGCCCGGACTGTGTTGGTTACCGTGGGGTAACTGATGGTGTCCGAGGGGGGACTTGAACCCCCATGCCCCGTGAAGGGCACTAGCACCTCAAGCTAGCGCGTCTGCCTATTCCGCCACCCGGACAGGCCGTAGGCGTGCTACGGCGGGTTCACCTTACCAAAGGTCCAGAGTCGCGGCGACGTCGAAGGCGGGGCACGATGGTCGGGTACGCACTGCCGGCGCGAAGGTGAGCACAGTGGACGAGGTCGTCCAGCTTTGTCAGGAGTTGATCCGGATCGACACCAGCAACCCGGGTGATCATTCGGGGCCCGGGGAGCGGGTGGCGGCGGAGTATGTGGCGGAGAAGCTGGCGGAGGTGGGGCTGGAGGCGCAGGTCTTCGAGTCGCATTCCCGGCGGACCAGCCTCGTCGCGCGGATCGAGGGGGAGGATCCGTCGAGGGACGCGTTGCTGCTGCATGGGCATCTGGACGTGGTGCCCGCGCGTAAGGAGGACTGGACGCGGGACCCGTTCGGTGGGGAGATCGCGGACGGGTGCGTCTGGGGGCGCGGGGCCGTGGACATGAAGGACATGGACGCGATGATCCTGGCCGTGGTGCGGCGGCGGCTGCGTGAGGGGCGGAAGCCTCCGCGGGACGTGGTGCTGGCCTTCCTGGCTGATGAGGAGGCCGGGGGGAAGTGGGGTGCCCAGTGGCTCGTCCGGGAGCATCCTGAGCTGTTCGAGGGGTGTACGGAGGCCGTGGGGGAGGTCGGGGGGTTCAGCCTGACGGTTCCAGGGGACCGGCGGCTGTACCTGATCGAGACGGCCGAGAAGGGCATCGCCTGGATGCATCTGAAGGCCAAGGGGACGGCCGGGCACGGGTCGATGGTGCATCCGGACAACGCGGTCACGGCGTTGGCGGCGGCGGTGGGGCGGATGGGGTCGCACGAGTTCCCCATACGGCTGACCAAGACGGTGCGGACCTTCCTAGAGAAGGCGTGCCGGGCGTACGGGGTGGAGTTCGACCCGGACGATCCGGAGAGGTGCCTCAAGGAGATCGGTCCGCTGGCGCGAATGATCGGGGCGACGCTGCGGAACACGCTGAATCCGACGCGGCTGGACGCCGGGTACAAGACGAACGTCATTCCGCAGGAGGCGGAGGCGCAGGTCGACGGCCGGTTCCTTCCCGGGCACGAGGAGGAGTTCTTCGCGACCGTGGATGAATTGCTCGGACCGGACGTCGAGCGCGATTTCATCTATCACGACCAGGCCGTCGAGACCGAGTACGAGGGCGCCCTGGTCGCGGCCATGGAGGCGGCGCTGACCTCGCAGGACGCGGGTGCGCTGCCCGTGCCGTACTGCCTGAGCGGCGGGACGGACGCCAAAGCCTTCGCCAAGCTGGGGATGCGCTGCTTCGGGTTCTCGCCGCTGAAACTACCGCCGGAATTGGATTTTTCCGGAATGTTCCATGGCGTGGACGAGCGCGTGCCCGTCGACGGCCTTCACTTCGGGGTTCAGGTGCTCGATCATTTCCTCGATCTCGCCTGAGAAATCGCGGAAAAGCCTCCCGATGTTGCCTTGAGTGGTGATATCCTTACCGAACGTAAGGGCGGCCTTGGCGGCCCGGCGGCCATCGTGAGTGCCGGCGCACTGCTCGATGCGGGAAGGATGCTCTCCGTCCGCTCGCATCGTGTCGTCGCCATCCCCTCCTCCATCGGCCACCGTGGCCGGTGTGCTCCGCGTCGCCGGGTCACCGGGTCGGGCTCCCGGCCGGGTCACCGGTGAGGTGCCGGGCGGCGCGTCGTTCGCTCACGCCGGCGCGCCGTCCTCCGCCCAGGCGGGATGATTTTGCCGGCGTATGGCGTTTGGGATTGTTACTCCTATCCCCTGTGGCTTGAGATGTCGAAGTGGCGTTCGGTGCGGCGATTGAACGAACCGGCGGCTTTGGGGGCCGTGGGTTTTGGATAGGGATAGGGGATGGCGTGGTCGGTTACGAGGAGTTATAGGGTGCCGGCATGCCGCCCCGGTCGTGGACGGTGCGCGGCGGAAGGCTCAGAAGGTGCGGACCTGGCGGATGATCTTGCGGCGGAGCTGGATTCGGCGGCTGCCGTCTGGGTTGAGGCGCAACCGGTCGAGTTCCCACCCGCCGTGTTCGGCGTGCTCGGTGAGGACCCGCCGGGCGGTGTCACGGGTGGTGCCGCGCGGCAGTCGCAGGACTCGGTAGGTGTACTCCACCATCGCGGACCATTATGACCCGGCCGCGCCTCTAGGGGGAGTCTGGAGCCGGTCTTGGTCCGCACCCGTGGTGGCGACGTGTCATCCTGTCTGGGGTTCGCGACGGCGGGAGACGCGGCCCGCACTCCCGGCGAAGCGGGCGCTGACCGGCGGGCGGCGGTGGGAACTCTCGGGCATGAAAACGTCGTCGGGAAACGTTAGCTAGCCCGTGCGATGGAAGACCAGACAGCGAGGTTGGAGCGACTGTGCCAGCCAAGAACGGCACTGCTAAGCGTGGTCAGGGCGGGAACGGCCGTGGTAACGGCACCCGCCTGGTGATCGTTGAGTCGCCCGCGAAGGCGAAGACGATCGCCGGATATCTGGGCGGCGGCTATATCGTCGAGTCCAGTATCGGCCACATCCGGGACCTGCCCAGGGCCTCGGAGGTGCCGGCCAAGTACAAGGGCGAGCCTTGGGCCAAGCTCGGCGTGAACATCGAGCGCGGCTTCGAGCCGCTCTATGTCGTCAACGCCGACAAGAAGCAGCAGGTCCAGAAACTCAAGAAGCTGCTGGCGGAGGCGGACGAGCTCTATCTCGCGACGGACGAGGACCGCGAGGGCGAGGCGATCGCCTGGCACCTCAAGGAGGTGCTCAAGCCGCCGGCGAGCGTGCCCGTGCACCGGATGGTGTTCAACGAGATCACCGCCGACGCCATCCGCGCCGCCGCGGCCAACCCGCGCGACCTGGACATGGAGCTGGTGAACGCCCAGGAGACCCGCCGGATCCTGGACCGCCTGTACGGGTACGAGGTCAGCCCCGTGCTGTGGAAGAAGGTCATGCCGGGGCTGTCGGCGGGCCGCGTCCAGTCGGTGGCGACCCGGCTCGTGGTCGAGCGGGAGCGGGAGCGGATCGCGTTCGTCCCGGCGCACTACTGGGACATCCAGGGCGAGTTCGAGACCGGCAAGGACGTGGAGGGCGAGCCCCCGACGTTCAAGGCCGGGCTGATCTCGGTGGACGGCAGGCGCGTCGCCCAGGGCCGCGACTTCGCGTCCGACGGCACCCTGAAGACGCGCGACGTGCTCCATCTCGACGAGGACGCCGCGACGGCCCTGGCGGGACGGCTCACCGGGCGCCCGTTCGAGGTCACGTCGGTCGAGCGCAAGCCGTACACCAGAAAGCCCTATCCGCCGTTCCGCACCACGACCCTCCAGCAGGAGGCCAGCCGCAAGCTGAACTTCTCGGCGAAGTACACGATGTCGGTGGCGCAGAAGCTGTACGAGAACGGCTTCATCACCTATATGCGGACCGACTCGATCACGTTGTCGGACACGGCGATCACGGCGGCGCGGCGGCAGGCCACGACGCTGTTCGGGGCGCAGTACGTCCCGGACAAGCCGCGGGTGTACTCCAGCAAGGTCAAGAACGCGCAGGAGGCGCACGAGGCGATCCGCCCGGCGGGCGAGGTGTTCCGGACGCCCGCGGAGACCGGCCTGTCCGGCGACCAGTTCCGGTTGTACGAGCTGATCTGGAAGCGGACGATCGCCAGCCAGATGAAGAACGCCGAGGGCCAGTCGGTGTCGGTGCGGGTGACGGGCACCTCGACGGCGAACGAGGTCGCCGAGTTCGGCGCCACCGGCAAGACGATCACCTTCCACGGGTTCCTGAAGGCGTACGTGGAGAGCGCCGACGACCCGTCCACCGACACCGACGACCAGGAGCGGCGGCTGCCGGCGCTGACGGAGGGCGACGCGCTGGCGGCGCGGTCGGTGCGCGCGGAGGGCCACTCGACCAGGCCGCCGGCCCGCTACACCGAGGCGAGCCTGGTCAAGGAGCTGGAGGACCGGGAGATCGGGCGGCCGTCCACCTACGCTTCGATCATCGGGACGATCATCGACCGCGGGTACGTGTTCAAGAAGGGCACGGCGCTGGTGCCCTCCTTCCTCGCGTTCGCCGTGATCAACCTGCTGGAGCAGCACTTCGGCAACCTGGTCGACTACGACTTCACCGCGCACATGGAGGACGGCCTCGACGAGATCGCGCGTGGCGAGGCCGAGCGGGTGCGGTGGCTGGAGCGGTTCTACTTCGGCGACGAGAACGGCGGCGAGGGGCTGAAGGAGCTGGTCGGCGACATCGGCGACATCGACGCCAAGGGGATCAGCTCGTTCCCGATCGCGGGCACCGACATCATGGTGCGGGTCGGCCGGTACGGGCCGTACCTGGACCGGGACGGCGAGCGGGTCAACATCCCCGAGGACATGGCGCCCGACGAGCTGGACGCGGCCAAGGCCGAGGAGCTGTTCGCGCAGCCCAGCGGTGACCGGGAGCTGGGCGTCGACCCGGAGACCGGGCACAAGATCGTGGCCAAGTCGGGGCGGTTCGGCCCGTATGTGACCGAGATCCTGCCCGAGGCCGAGACCGCCCAGGAGCCGAAGGCCGACGGCAAGGCGGCGCCGAAGAAGCGGGCGAAGAAGGACGCGCCCAAGCCGCGCACGGCGTCGCTGTTCAAGTCGATGTCGCTGGACACGGTGACCTTGGAGGACGCGCTCAAGCTGCTGTCGTTGCCGAGGAAGCTGGGCGAGCTGGACGGCGAGCCGGTGACGGCGCAGAACGGGCGGTTCGGCCCGTACCTGAAGAAGGGCAACGACAGCCGGTCGCTCGGCTCGGAGGAGGAGCTGTTCACGGTCACGCTGGAGCAGGCCAAGGAGCTGTTCGCGCAGCCCAAGCAGCGCGGGCGCAGGGCGGCCGCGGCGCCGCCGCTGCGTGAGCTCGGCGATGACCCGGTCAGCGGCAAGCCCGTGGTGGTGAAGGAGGGCCGGTTCGGCCCGTACGTCACCGACGGCGAGACCAACGCCAGCCTGCGCAAGGGCGACGAGGTCGAGTCGATCACCATCCAGCGCGCCGCCGAGCTGCTGGCGGAGCGGCGTGAGAAGGTGGCCGCGAGCGGCGGCAAGAAGAAGGCGTCGCCGCGCCGGCGGGCCTCGGCCAAGTCCGGTTCCTAGGACGGTCCGGGACGGTTCGGGTTCGTCCCGGGACGGTTTGCGGTCACGGAGGACGGGGAAAATCCGGCCTCGCGACATCGGCGCCGATACCCTGACCGACATGAACAGAACGGGCACCACCGGGCCGTCGCGGTCCGCCGAGCCGCGGCCGGCCGCTTCGGCGATCGGGCCGTTCCGACGGCTGCGCGCCGCCGTCTCGCTGTCGAGCCTCGGCTTCTGGCTGAGCCTTCCCGCCCTGACGGCACTGGCGGGGACGCTCACCCGCGACGAGCACCTGTCGTCGCGCGCCCAGGCGATCGCCGGGGTCCTGGTCCTGCTGGTGCTGCCGGCGCTGCTGCTGGCTCCGGTGGCCGGGGCCGTGACGTCCCGCCTGGACCGGCGGATCACCCTGGTCGCGGCGGACGTGCTGCGGTTCGCGGTGGTGGTGTCGGTGCCGCTGGTGGACGCGGTGCCCTGGACGATGGCCGCGGCGTTCCTGGTGGCGTTCGCGTCGCTGCCGTGGATCTTCGTGGTGGACGCGTCGCTGCCCGTCCTGGTCCCCGAGGAGGGCCGGGAGGAGGCGCGCCGTTCGATGCTGCGCGCCGGGTACGGCATGGCGCCCGTGGCCGCGGTCGTCTTCGCGGTGCTGGCCTTGATCGCGGACGCGGCGTTCGGCGTGGCCGAGCGCGCCGACCTTCCGTTGTACGTGACCGCGGTCCTGTTCCTCGCCGCTGCGGCGACCACGTTCACCGCCAGCGAGGTCTTCTCCAGCGCCACGACGACGCCGCCCCCGTCCCCGTCCCCGCTGAAGCTCCTCTTCCAGGGGCAGCGGCTCCAGAGCCACCCCGCCCAGGGGCAGGCTCGTAACGGGCAGAGCCAGCGTGGGCGGCGTGGAGCCAAGCGCGGGCATCCGGAAGGCACGCCCGTGGCTGGAGCGCACGCCGCAGGCCCTGCGCACGACGACGCTGTGCGCGGGCTCACCCTGGCGGCGACCGTCGTCGCGTTGGTCGTCGCCGCCCTGATCGCCGTCGCGCGCCTGCACGCGCGCAACCTCGGCGGCGGGGACGCCGGGTACGGATCGCTGCTCGCGGGCCTGGCGACCGGCCTGGCCTTCGGCCTGTTCCTCGGCCCCCGCATGCTGGAGCCGTTCAGCCGGCGCCGCCTGCTCGGCCTCACGGCGATCGCCGCGGCGCTGGCGCTCGTCCCGATCGCGCTCGTCCAGAACCTGGTCGTGGTGGTGTTCCTGGCCGCGTTCGCCGGGATGGCGGCCGGTGTCGCCTGGGCGCTCGGCACCCGTCTTCCCGACGACGTCCTCCGCGCGTTCGCCTACCTGCGGGCGGTCGCGCTGCTCACCGCGCTGGTGGTGTTCGCGGCCGTCCCGCCGCTGGCCGGGCTGATCGGCGACCACCGGCTGGAGCTCGGCGGCGCGACCTACGACGCCTCGGGGACCGGCCTGGCGCTGCTGATCGTGGCGGTGCTGTCGGCGCCCGCGGGGGTGGTCGCGTACAGGCGGCTGGACGACCGGCGCGGCATCCCGCTGCGTCCCGACCTGGCCGCGGCGCTGCGCGGGTACGTCTACACCCCGCCCGAGGAGGCGGCGCAGGGCCCCGCGGTGATCCGTGACCGTGGCGTGTTCATCGCGTTCGAGGGCGGCGAGGGCGCGGGCAAGACCACCCAGGCCCGGCTGGCCGCGATCTGGCTGCGCGACCACGGGTACGACGTGGTCTCGACGCACGAGCCCGGCGCCACCAAGATCGGGATGCGGCTGCGCGCCATGCTGCTCGACAAGGAGACCACCGGGCTGTCCGCGCGGGCCGAGACGCTGCTGTACGCGGCCGACCGCGCCGACCACGTCGCCAACGTCATCCGTCCCGCGCTGGAGCGCGGCGCGATCGTGGTCAGCGACCGGTACGTCGACTCCTCCCTGGCCTACCAGGGCTTCGGACGCCGGCAGGAGGTCTCGGCCATCGCCCGGGTGAACGCGTGGGCCATCGGCGGGCTCGTCCCGGACCTGACGATCCTGCTGGAGGTCCCGACCGAGACGGGGCTCGGGCGGCTGGCGTCCCCGGCGGACCGGATCGAGGGCGAGTCCTACGAGTTCCACGAGCGGGTCAGGGAGGGCTTCCGCGCCCTCGCCGAGGCCGACCCCGACCGCTACCTGATCGTGGACGCGAGCCGTCCGCAGGCCGAGATCGCCCGCGAGATCCAGTACCGGATCCGCGAGATCCTGCCCGACCCCGTCCCGGCCGGCACCGAGGACGTCACCAGCACCTTTCCCGCGATCACCGACGTCTGACCCGCCTCACGCCCGGCTCGTCCGCGTCCGGTCTCGCGGGCGCCTCGGCAGGCCGTAGCCTGGTGCCCATGAGCGTGTGGGATGACCTGGTGGGGCAGGGACCGGTCGTCGGGCAGTTGCGCTCCGCCGTGGAATCGGACGGGAAGATGGCGCACGCCTGGCTGTTCACCGGTCCGCCCGGATCGGGGCGTTCCACCGCCGCCAGGGCGTTCGCGGCGGCGTTGCAGTGCTCGGAGAGCCCGCGTGGATGCGGCCATTGCGCGCCCTGCCACCAGGTGCTTCAGGGCACCCACGCCGACCTTGAGGTGGTGCGGCCCGCGGGGCTGTCGTACGGGGTGCGCGAGACCAGGGAGCTGGTGCTGCGGGCCTCGTCGTCCCCGAGCGGCGGGCGCTGGCAGATCGTCCTGTTCGAGGACGCCGAGCGCGCCACCGAGGCCGCCGCCAACGCGCTGCTGAAGGCGATCGAGGAGCCTCCGCCGCGCACGGTGTGGCTGCTGTGCACGCCGTCACCCGAGGACCTGCTGGTGACCATCCGCTCGCGCTGCCGCCTGGTGACGTTGCGCACCCCGCCGGTCTCGGCGGTCGCGGACGTGCTCGTCCAGCGGGACGGCGTCGACCGGGAGACCGCGGACATGGTCGCCCGGGCGGCGCAGGGGCACCTGGGCCGGGCCCGGCGGCTGGCCACCGATCCGGAGGCGCGGCGGCGCCGCGCGGAGGTGCTGGCGGTGCCGCGGCGGCTGACGTCCGTGGGTCCCGCCGTCGCCGCGGCCGAGGCCCTGGTGAAGGCCGCCGAGGCGGAGGCCAGGGCGATGAGCGAGGAGCTGAACGAGAGCGAGACCAGCGCTCTGCGGCAGGCGCTCGGGGAGAGCGCCAAGGGCCGGATGCCGCGTGGCACGGCCGGTGCGCTGAAGGAGCTTGAGGACCGCCAGAAGTCCCGGGCGACCCGGGTCAAGCGCGATTCGCTCGACCGCGCCCTGCTCGACCTGGCCTCCTACTACCGGGACGTGCTGGCGTTGCAGCTCGGGGCCGGTACGGAGCTGGTGAACACCGACCTGGCGCCCGAGCTCCGTACCGCCGCGTCCCAGGGCACGCCTGAGGCGACGCTCCGGCGCCTTGACGCGATCATGGAGTGCCGGGAACGCCTGGACGCCAACGTGAACCCGCAACTGGCGGTGGAGGCCCTCACACTGGCGCTCCGCACCCGCACCACCTGATCTCGCCCCCTTGTCCGCCATCCGGTGCGCGTGCGCCGCCCGGCTCCTGCCTGGTGGCTAAGGGGAGTTTGCCAACAAATCTCCTGTCTTTTTGTTATTTATCCGTACAGATGCCTCAATCTGCTCTGCCGTAACGTCTCCTGGCTGAGTCCACTAAATGGGCTCATACCCCTATATAGGAGGTGTGCAGTTGCGGCGCGCAGTGATCACAGCCGCGGCAGCGGTCGCCGTCGTCACCACGACGGCTCTTGCGCTTCCAGCGTCCGCACTACCGAGTCGCTCCCAGGAACAGGGCGCCAAGGAATACGTCGTCCTGTACAAGGACGGCGTGTCCCTTGACCAGGCCCGCGCCGCCGTGAAGGCGGCGGGCGGCAGCATCGTCCGCGAGAACACCGATGTGGGCGTCGCGACCGTGAAGTCGTCCAACACCCGGTTCACCGCGCTCGTCGCACGGCAGGCGGCGCTGGACGGCGCCGCGGCCAACAGGGTCATCGGCCGTGCCCCCAAGGCCCCGTCCTCGCACGTGGGCAAGAGCGTGGAGAAGGTGACCGGTGCCAAGGGCGCCACCAAGGTGGGCAAGCCGGGCAAGGGCGAGGAGCCGCTGGCCGATATCCAGTGGGACATGAAGCAGATCCACGCGACCGCCGGTGGCTCGTACAAGGCCGAGCCGGGCGACCGCCGCGTGCTGGTCGGCGTTCTGGACACCGGGATCGACGGGAACCACCCCGACATCAAGCCCAACTTCAACGCCAAGCTGAGCCGGAACTTCACCGTCGACATCCCCGCCGACGCCAACGGCGTGGAGGTCGACGGGCCCTGTGAGGCCGAGCCCGACAAGTCCTGCAACGACCCGGCGGACGTGGACGAGAACGAGCACGGCACGCACGTGGCCTCGACCATCGCCTCGCCGCGCAACGGCCTGGGCATGGCCGGTGTCGCCCCGAACGTCTCGCTGGTCAACCTGCGGGTGGGCCAGGACTCGGGCTACTTCTTCCTGCAGCCCACCGTTGACGGCCTGACCTACGCGGCCAAGAACGGCATCGATGTGGTGAACATGTCGTACTACATCGACCCGTGGCTGTGGAACTGCGCGGCCAACCCGGCGGACTCCCCCGAGGACCAGGCCGAGCAGCGCACCGTCATCAAGGCCGCGCAGCGCGCGTTGGACTTCGCCTACGCCCACGGCGTCACGCTCATCGCGGCGGCGGGCAACGAGCTGGTCGACTACACCAAGACCAACACCGACGGCTCCAGCCCCAACTTCGCGTCCGAGCCCGGCGAGCAGCCGCACGAGCGGACCATCCCGCCGAGCTGCATCTCGATGCCGTCCGAGGGCAAGCACGTGATCCCGATCTCCGCGACCGGGATCAGCACCCGCAAGTCGTACTACTCCAGCCACGGCAACGGGTACATCGCGGTGGCCGCGCCCGGTGGAGACAAGGTCGACACGCCCGACGGCAAGCCGGACGACGCGCGCGGCATCTGGGCGGCCTACCCCGAGTCGATCGCCCGGGAGCGCGGCGAGCTCAACCCGGACGGCACGCCCAACACCACCCGGGTGATCCGTGACTGCAAGGGCCGCACCTGCGCGTACTACCAGTCGATCCAGGGCACCTCGATGGCGTCCCCGCACGCGGTGGGCGTCGCCGCTCTGATCATCAGCAAGTACGGCAAGCCGGACCGCCGCAACGGCGGCCTGACGCTGTCGCCGAAGGTCGTGGAGTCCGTCCTGCGCGGCACCGCCACCCCGAAGGCATGCCCCAAGCCCGGCACCGTCACCTACGAGTGGTTCAGGCTTGAGAACGGGGAGTGGGTCAAGTTCACCTCCACGCAGACCTGCGAGGGGACGAAGACCCGCAACGGCTTCTTCGGCAACGGAATCATCGACGCGCTCAGGGCCGTCTCGAAGTAAGCCCTATTACCTGACACGGCCAGGGGACCCCTGGGCCGGGACGCTCCGACAGATCCTGGCCCAGGGGTTTGCCATACTGCCTGGTGGCGCAGGGGCATGCCACGGCCTCGGGCAGGATGGAAGGCATGCCGTACCGAGTCACGTTCGTCTGCACGGGCAACATCTGCCGCTCCCCGATGGCCGAGTGGATCCTGCGCCACCACGTGGAGGAGGAGGGACTGGACGTCGAGGTCGACAGCTCCGGCACCGACAGCTGGCACGTGGGCGACGCCGCCGACCCCCGTACGGTCGAGGCCCTGCGACGCGCCGGGTACCGGTCGGCGCACATCGCCCGGCAGTTCGAGCCCGGCTGGTTCGCCAAGTACGACCTGATCGTGGCGCTGGACGAGGGGCACGCACAGGCGCTGCGCGCGATGGCCCCGGACGCCGCGTCCCGGGAGAAGATCCGGTTGCTGCGCGAGTTCGACCCGGCCGCGGACGGCGATCTGGATGTGCCCGACCCCTACTACGGCCACTCGTCCGACTTCGACCACGTTCTGGGACTCGTCGAGGCCGCGATGCCGGGCCTCTTGGACGAGATCCGCGCGGCCACGTACGAGGACGCCTGACCCGCCCCTCGCGGGCCGGGGAGGCACGGCTTGGAGCACGGACATGCGCGTGGAACGTGAGGCGATCGCGAGGCTGCTCGGCGGCGGCGTGCGGGTCGAGGCGATCATCGATCTCGGGACGAGCCACTCCTGGACGCTGCATCGCGCCACGCTCTCCGATGGGCGCGAGGTGTTCGTGAAGGCCGCTCCCGACCAGCCCGGCGTGTTCGCCGCCGAGGCGGCGGGCCTGCGCTGGCTGGCCGACGGCGCCGCGTCCGCCGGGTCCGGGTCGCCGCCCGTCCCGGAGGTCCTGGCCGAGGACGACCGGATGCTGGTCCTGCCGTGGCTGCCGCGGGGGACGGCCACCGCGTCCGCCGCCGAACGGTTCGGGCGTGAGCTGGCGATCATGCACTCCGCCGCTCCGCCCGCCGCGTACGGTGCCCCCTGGGAGGGCTTCATCGCCGATCTGCCGCTCGACAACACCCTGACCCGGGGTGACTGGCCGGGCTGGTACGCCGAGCGCCGTCTGGAGCCGTTCCTGCGCCGCGGCGCCGCCCACCTCGGGACGGGCGACCGCCGGCTGATCGAGCGCGTCATCGAGGAGATCGACGCCCTGGCGGGGCCGCCCGAACCCCCGTCCCGGATCCACGGAGACCTCTGGTCGGGCAACGTCCTGTGGACGCGGGAAGGCCGCGCCGTGGTCATCGACCCCGCGGCGCACGGCGGGCACCGCGAGACCGACCTCGCCATGCTCGCCCTGTTCGGCGCGCCCCATCTGGAGCGTGTCCTCGCCGCCTACGACGAGACGTCCCCGCTGGCGGACGGCTGGCGCGACCGCATGCCGCTGCACCAGTTGCACCCGCTGCTCGTCCATGTCGCGCTGTTCGGCGCCGCCTACCGGTCCCAGACGGTGGACGCCGCCAGGGCCGCGCTGGCGGCAGCGCGCTGACCAGGCAAGACGCGACCCGACGGCGTGTCGGGGCCCTGACGCGGCGGCGCCGCTTCGCCCTTCTTGGCTCCCGTGGACCGGAAGATGAGGTAGAAACGACGGGTCGAAGAATGGGGCGAGAACGGAAGGCTGGTGCGGCTCTACCCCTATGGACCACAAGCAGGAGGATCCGGACCGCCTCTCGATGGTCGCCTGGATCCGGTCTGGCTGGAAGGGCGTCGTCCCGATCGGTGTCGCGGCGGCCGTCGCGCTGGTGATCGGCGGTGGCGTGGACTTCGCCCACTCCTACGGCGACCCGCGCGACCGTGAGGAGGAACGTTCCGCCAAGCCCGCCGCGGACCAGGATCGTGCCGCGCCGCGGTATGTGGTCGGGGTACGGGGTTCCGGAGAGGCGCTTGTCGTCCGTGACGTCCGTACGGGACGCGACGTCGGCCTCCCCGTGGCGGCACCGAAGGACAAGCGGTTCCAGCGGGTCGCGTCGGCGGACGACGGCTCCTTTGTGGTTGCGGTCGATCCGCAGGGCGGGGCCGCTCGGGCGACCGGTCAGGCGGCCCGGGTGACCTTCCAGCGGCTGCGGCTGGGGAAGGACGGCGGGGTCGAGGAACTCGTCCCGCTGACCCGCGCCGCCATCCCAGGGGCCTCCGCGCCCTGGTCCGACCTGGCCGTCGCCCCGGACGGCGACTCGATCGCGTACGTGACCTACCGTCCCGGAGCGCGCCCCCGCCTCGACGTCGTGTCCGCACGGACGGGCCAGCACAAGACGTGGGCGTCCAAGACTCCTGGACGCGTCGGCAGCCTCTCCTGGTCCGGCTCCACACTGGCGTTCGTGTGGAGCCCGACGCGAAAGGTCGGCGGCAAGGCCGTCCGCCAGTTCCGCACCCTCGACACCTCCACGGCCGCCCCCGGGAACCTGCAAGCGAGCAAGGCGCTGTTCAAGCTGCCCGAGGGCAGCGCAGGAACCGCCGTGATGAACCGCGACGGCCGCACCGTCGTGCTAGGACTCGCGCAGGGCGGGCAGCTCACGCTCCAGGCGTACGCGCTGCCGGCCGGCCGTCCCGGGAAGGTGCTGTGGAAACGGAAGGCGGCCGGGGGCACGGTGTCCCGCCTGGACGCCGACCACACAGGGGACCACCTGCTGATCTCCACGCAAGACGGCACCCTCTACCCCGAAGGCGCCGATCCCGTCCCCGCGAAGGACCTCCTCGACGCCACCTGGTGAGCGCCTTCCCGGCGGGGTGCCGATCCCGCCTGGTCTTCGACCTGGTGTTCCGGTCGATTCGCCCACAGCCCCTGGAAACCGCATATGGTGTCCAGAAATCGGGCGAACGGAGCGAAACCGTGGGCATGGTGATGGCCGTCAGTTTCACCCGCTACGGACGCCTGTACTACCTCGACCCCGGCCCGTACTCGCCGAAGGTGGGCGACAAGGTGCTGGTCCCCACGGACGCGGGCCCCGAGGTCGCCGAGTGCGTGTGGGCGCCCCAGTGGGTCTCGGACGACATCGAGGGGCTTCCGGTGTGCGAGGGCCCCGCCGGCGAGGAGCACCTGACCCGGGACGAGCGCAACCGGCGGCGGCGCGCCGAGGGGCGGAGCATCGCCAAACGGCTGATCCGCAAGCACGAGCTGCCGATGAAGGTCATCGGCGTGGACTATCTCGACGCCGACAACGTCTTCAAGATCTACTTCACCGCGCCGCACCGGGTGGACTTCCGCGCCCTCGTCCGCGACCTGGCCCGCAACATCAAGGCCCGCGTGGAACTGCGCCAGGTCGGCCCTCGCGACGAAGCGCGGTTGCAGGGCGGCATCGGTCCCTGTGGGCGCGACCTGTGCTGCGCCACCTTCCTCAAGGATTTCGAGCCGGTCTCGGTGCGGATGGCCAAGGAGCAGGACCTTCCGGTCAACCCGCTGAGGATCGCCGGTGCCTGTGGCCGCCTGATGTGCTGCCTGAAGTACGAGCACCCGCTCTACGTCGAGGCGCACGAGAGGATGCCCGCCCTGGGCACCCGAGTGGACACCCCCAACGGCCCGGGGCAGGTGGTCGGCCGCAACGTCCCCGCGGACACGGTGACCGTCCGCCTGAACGCAGGGGGCCGTTGCTCGTGCCCGTCGGCTTCTGTGTGCTCCCCGCGCCGGCAACACGACGCGATGCACAACAGCGACGCGGACGGCGGCGCGCAGAGCCAGCCGTAGGACGGCGCAGGGTGGCCGCGTCGCGCGCTAGCGGCCCCCCGGGTGTTCGCCTGAGGAACCGTACGGTCGCCTGGGGCCACGCGAGCCGCGCCAGCGGTTCGTTCTGGGGACGGCACCCGCGCAATACCTGCCGCTGGGCATCGCCCGTGGGGCCCTGCCTGCCCTCGACGACTTCGCGGCGGGCGGCTCCGGCACGTCGGGCGGCCAGGCGCCAGGTGGCCGGACACTAGGCGGCGAGCCCGCGACCGGTGGACTCATGAATGGTGAGCCGGTGAACCGCGAGCGATTGACCGGCCAACCGTGGGTGGGTGACACGTTGGGCGGCGGCGTGGCCTCCTGGGACGCGGACGGAGGTTCCCCCTGCCGCCACGCGCCGTCGAGAAGGATGGATTCGTACAGGCTTTGCAGTTCACGGCCCGGGTCGAGATCGAGCCCTTCACGCAGCACCCGGCGGCCGACGCTATAGACCTCCAGGGCCTCCCTATGACGCCCTGCCCGCATCAAAGCCGTCATCAGTAAAGAACGCAGCCGTTCGTGAAAGGGATACTGGGACACCCACCCCTGCAACTCGCCGATGAGCGCATGATGGCGTCCCAAGGCCAATTCCACCTCGGCGGCCTCTTCGGTCACGGCCAGTTGTAGTCGTTCCCAGCGGAGAGCGCCCGTGACCACCAGACTGCTTTGAAGCCCTTCCAGAACGGGCCCGTGCCAAAGCGAGAGCGCGTCCCGGTAGTGTTTCGAGGCTTCCTCATACCGCCCCGCCGTTCCGGCCGCGCGCGCCCGCGCGATGTGCCGCTCCGCAATGCGCGCGTCGATGGTCCCTGTGGCGATCCTGTACCCGGGCGGGACGGTCTCGATCACGGTTTGCCCGTACCCCGCCTGCCTGAAGGCCCGCCGCAGGCCGGACACCGCGATGGCGACCTGGGTACGCGCCGAGGCGGGCCGCTGCCCGCCCCAGACCGCCTGGACGAGGCGGTCCGTGGCGACGGGACCGTTCCCCTCCAGGGCCTCAAGCAGAAGGGCCGCCAGCACCAGCCGCGCCCGGTCGTCGTCGAGCTCCACCGTCCGGTCCTGGACGCCGGCACGCAGCGGCCCCAGGATTTGGAAGAACACCGGATCCATCACGTGCCAAACGTTAATCACTGAGGGGCCCGAAAGACCTGAATGAACCGTGAACGAATCGTTCTGATCTGTTCAGAGCCAGGAAAAGCTCCGGCACAGACGGCCCCCGGGCGGTCGTCCTCCTCGTTAGGGTTCGCGGCCCGGTGCGGTCACGCGAACGGCGTCTTGGGCCTCTCTTGAAGAACACCGTCGACATACACGTCGACCTTCTCGTCATAGAAGCACACGAGGCCGATGATTCTCGTGCTCTCGGGAAGCGGCCTCGGGTACGACCAGGCCAGATCCTTGTACGTCTTGCCATTGACCCGCACCGACCAGTATTCCGCGTCGCCCTTGTACGGGCAGTGGGTCGTCGTGTCGGTCGGCTCCAGCAGATCCATGCGGACATGGGTCTTCGGCAGGTAATAGCGCACCGGAAGCGAGGTCTCGAAAAGCAGCCGGGCATTGCTGGACTCCGCCACGGTCACCCCGTCCACCTCGATTCGGACATGCCGCGAGGAGGGCAGGACGTCGACGCGATGGTACGGATTCCGAGGATGGGTGAAGATCTCCTCGTCCTCCTCGAACCAGGCGTCCATCGCGTCCCACTCCAGGCGCACCAGGTCACGCAGTTCCTCGACCGGTGAGTCCTCGTAGCGCAGGGCGGCGCCCTTCGCCTCGGCGCCGTCCACCTTCACCGTGTAGGCGACCGAGTCGCCGCGGCTCGGGGAACGCTCGCCGGGGCCGTCCTTGACGAGTTCGGCGAGAATGTCGGCCGCGGGGATGTAGTACGTGGGGTAGTAGGGAAGCTCCCACACGTACACCGGCCGTTTCGTGTCGGCCACCAGCTTGCCGCCCAGGTAAACCCTGACCCGCCTCTGGCCTGGCTCCGTACGGACACGCGTCCTCTGAGGTGAGCTCATATCCATGCAACTACCCATGGGCACGCCGTATTTCGATGGCCAGTACCGTCGTTCGTGATCGCGTATCGGACGGGGAGGGAGGGGCCATGAGCACGGCCGCGTCGCGCGAGACCATGGCGGCGATCGAGGAATTCCTCGCGCGTTCGCCTGCCGACCGCCTGCGCGGCCTCCGGGTCACCTTGCGGCCGCTGACCGCCGACGACCAGGACGAATACATCTCGCTCGTGCGCGCCAGCGAGGACCTGCTCCGACCGTGGGTCTCGCTGCCCGACACGCCCCAGGACTTCCGGCGGTACCTGGAACGGTTCGACCATTCCACCGCTCAGGCCCTGAAGGTCTGCCTGAACGACGGCGGCGCCATGGCGGGCACCATCTCCATCAACAACATCGTCCGGGGACGCTTCCAGTGCGGCACCCTCGCGTACGCCGCCTTCGCCCCTGGCGCGGGCCAGGGCTACATGTCCGAGGGCCTCGGCCTCACGGTGCGGTACGCCTTCGAGCAACTACGCCTGCACCGCCTGGAAGCCAACATCCAGCCCGGGAACCACGCGTCCCGCAAACTGGTCGAGCGCCAAGGCTTCCGGCTGGAGGGATATGCGTCCGGCCTGCTGTTCATCGAAGGAGCCTGGCGCGATCACGAACGCTGGGCACTGAACACCCCCACGCCCGAGAAGGCGCACCCCTCCCTCCCGCCCTACTAGCCGGTCGATGCCTTCGAGCGCCGGGGGAGGCAGAGGACGGGGAGCAGGGACAGCGCCGCCAGCCCCGCGGCCCACCAGAAGGTCTGGGTGAAGGCCGCGGTCAGTTGGGCGGAGAGCTCGGGGGTGTGGAGCGTCGCGGCCTGCCTGAGGTTGCCGGTCGCGCCGGGGACGGACGCGCGGATGGCGAGCTGCAGGATGATCGCCAGGGCGGCGGTGCCCAGGGACCCGCCGAGGCGGATCATGATGTTGGCGCCGGTGGTCGCGCCCGGGATGGACGCGCGCGGAAGGCCCTGGTCGCGAGCGCGATCAAGATCGCGGACACCGAGGGGCTGGACGCGGTCTCCATCCGCCGTGTGGCGAACGAGCTCGGCGTACGGGCGATGAGCCTGTACAACCACATCGAGCGCAAGGAGGACCTGCTCGACCTCATGTTCGACGAGGTCGTCCAGCAGATGGTCGTGGACGAGCCACTGCCGGACGGCTGGCGCGACGCGATCATCGCCATCGCCCAGAGGCAACGTGAGGTCCTCCTACGCCACCCCTGGATGGTCGAGCTCGCGGCGCGCCGGCCCCAGGTCGGGCCCAACGCGCTCAAGCACGGGGAGCAGTCACTGGCCGCGGCGTGCCGCCTCGACGTCGGCATGAAGGTGGCCGCACACATCGTCACCGCGGTCGACCACTACATGACCGGCTATTTCATCCGCGAACGCCTGCTGCGCGACAAACAGCACGGAGAAGGGGAGGGCTCCGTGATCGAGCCCTACATGCGCGAGATGCTCGCGACAGGACGCTTCCCCTACTTGGCGCGCGCCAACGAGGAATCCGTGGACCCCCAAGAGTCGTTCGAGGAGGGCCTCGGGTGGCTGCTGGACGGTATCGAACGGCAATACGGGCGGTGACCGGAAGGCCACTGGCCTCCCGTGGTCTCACGCCGTAGCGTGGATCCTCTCCTGGCGTAGACGACGGACGGGGATGACCAGGTGCGGGCAACGAAGCTGATCAGTGCGGCGGTCGTCCTGGCCTTGATCGCGACCGGCTGCAGCGGCTCGTCCGACGACCGCAGCGATGGCCGCACACCCCCACCCGGATCGCCTGCGGGGACCGAAGCCTTCTACAAGCAGCGCCTCTCCTGGAAGGACTGCGGTGGCGGCTTCCAGTGCGCCACGGCGCAGGTCCCCCTCGACTACGCCAAGCCCACCAACGGCCGGCTGAGCATCGCTCTCATCCGCCTGCCCGCCGAGAAGAAGTCCGATCGCATCGGTTCCCTGTTCACCAACCCGGGCGGACCAGGCGGCTCAGGGGTCGACTTCATCCGCCAAACCGCCCGTTCCTTCGGCCAGGACCTCAGGAACCGTTTCGACCTCATCGGCTTCGACCCCAGGGGCGTCGGCGCCAGCGACCCCGTACGGTGCCTGGACGGGGCCCAGCTCGACCAATTCTTCAGCACCGACACCACACCCGACGATCCCGGAGAACTCGAAGCCCTGGCCTCCCAGAGCCAAGGCTTCGCGAAAGGCTGCCAGAGCAAGTCAGCCTCACGCCTCCCGTACGTCGGCACCCTCAACGCCGCCCACGACATGGACGTCCTCCGCGCCGCCGTAGGGGACGAGAAACTCACCTACTACGGCGCCTCGTACGGCACGTACCTTGGCGCCTTCTACGCGGAGCAGTTCCCCAAGAGCGTCCGCGCCCTCGTCCTGGACGGAGCCGTCGACCCCAGGATCTCCTCCACCCAACTGCTGATCGAGCAGGCCAAGGGGTTCGAGACCGCCCTCAACGCCTTCGCGGACGATTGCGTCACCAACCAGCTCGACTGCCCCCTGGGCACCTCTCGCGCCGCCGTCATCCGCAACATCACCGACTTCCTGAACGACCTCGACGAGGCCCCGCTCAAGAACACCAAGGACTCACGCAAGGTGACCGAGTCCTGGGCCACCACGGGCATCGCCACGGCCCTGTACGCCAAGGGGTTCTGGCCCGTCCTGCGGCAGGCATTCGCCCAAGCCCAACAGCAGAAGGACGGCACCCTCTTCCTGACGCTCGCCGACCAGTTGATCGAACGCAAGCCCAACGGCACCTACTCCAACCAGACCGAGGCCAACATGGCCGTCAACTGCGTGGACAAGCCCAACCCGGCCAACCTCGCCCAGTACCGCAAGTCCGTGGACCAGGCGAAGAAGGTCTCACCCCTGTTCGGCCCCTTCGTCGTCTGGGGCGGCCTCGGCTGCGTCTACTGGCCCGTCCAGACCAAGCAGCCCCCCAAACCCATCACGGCCAAGGGCTCGCCCCCCATCCTCGTCATCGGCACCCTGCGCGACCCCGCGACCCCCTACAAGTGGGCCCAGAGCCTCGCCTCCCAACTCGACTCAGGCACCCTCCTGACCCTGGACGGCGACGGCCACACCGCCTATCTCCAAGGCAACGCCTGCATCTCCAAGGCGACCCACGACTACCTCATCACCGCCAAGCCCCCCAGAGCGGGAACCGTCTGCCGCTGATTCACGCCCACCCACAAGACCGGGTAGACTGCTGCGCGCCGTCCCGTACGGCACCAGCCGCCTTAGCTCAGTCGGCAGAGCGATTCACTCGTAATGAATAGGTCGTCGGTTCGATTCCGACAGGCGGCTCCACGTCAAAGGCCCCTTCCGCGATCGGAAGGGGCCTTTTGCGGTGGGCGCCGATGCGGACGACAACTCGGATCCGTGTTGGCGAGGCCGTCCATCGATACACGCCATGTCGGAAGCTCGTTGTCAGCCGAGGACCAGTGGGAGTTTGGCGGCCAGTTCGCCCAAGGCGGAGGTTTCGGTGGTGGTTGCGGGGCGTCGGCCGGTTCCGGTGAGGAGGGCGTCCGTGTCCGAGAAGGAGGTTGGGAACGGTGCTCCGGCCAGCTTTTCCAGGGATGCGCGGCAGGCCGCCAGGGTGTCGGCGGGTGGTGGGGTGATCGACGGCAGGTGGGCGATGAGGTCCAGGTGGTGCAGGGTCCATTCCATGACGTAGGCGGACAGGTAGTCGCCTACGGTCAGTACCTCGTCGCGGGTGCTGACGCGGAGGGCGGGGTCGGCGAGTTCGGCGATGTCCGGAACGACCTCGGAGCCCGCCACGGCGATCCGCCCCTTCGCGGTCCCGACCGCGACCGAGCCGGAACTCGAGGATCTGCGCGCTCGCATCGCGGGCACGCGCTGGCCCGACAGGGAGATCGTCCCCGACCACTCGCAGGGTGTGCAGTTGGAGACGATGCGGGAGCTCGCGCGCTACTGGGCGGATGAGTACGACTGGCGCAGGTGCGAGGAGGAGCTGAAGGAGCTGCCGCACTATGTGACCGAGATCGACGGGTTGGACATCCATTTCGTCCATGTCCGCTCGCCCCATGAGAACGCGATGCCGCTCATCGTCACCCACGGGTGGCCCGGCTCGATCATCGAGCAGTTGAAGATCATCGGTCCGCTCACCGATTCCACGGCGTACGGTGCGAGCGCCTCGGACGCCTTCCACCTGGTGATCCCGTCGATGCCCGGTTACGGCTTCTCGGCCAAGCCGCGCGAGCCCGGCTGGGATCCCTCCCGCATCGCCCGTGCCTGGTCGACGCTGATGGCGCGTCTCGGCTACGACCGGTTCGCGGCGCAGGGAGGCGACTGGGGGGCGGCCATCACGGATCTGATGGCGGCGGAGGGCGCTCCGGGGATGCTCGTCATGCACTCCAACATGCCCGGTGCGGTTCCCACCGATGTAGCCGAGGCGTCCGGTGGTCTGCCGCCGTCCGGGCTCTCCCCGGAGGAAAGGCGCGCGTACGACGAGCTGCAGGAGTTCTTCGCCAAGGGCGCGGGCTACGCGATCGAGATGGGGACGCAGCCGCAGATGTTGTACGGGCTGGCGGACTCACCATCTCGGCCGCGCTGAGCGTCTTCCCGCACGAGCTGTACCAGGCCCCGCGCAGCCGGGCGGAGCAGGCGTACGACGAGCTCATCTACTTCAACGAGTGGGCGGGCACTTCGCGGCCTGGGAGCAGCCGAAGCTGTTCTCCGAGGAGGCCCGCGCCGGGCTCCGGCCGCTTCGCTAGCCGCGCCGGGGGCCGTCAGGCGGGTATCGGGGCGTCCAGGTGCTGGGAGAGGACGTCCAGGTGGGTCCGGTGCGCTTCGGCGTGGCGTCGGCGGCCGGCCTCGGTGATCCGGACGAAGACGCCGCGGCGGTCGTTCTGGCAGAGGGCGCGCTCGACGAGCCCGTGCTTCTCCAGGCGCGCGACCGTGCGGGAGAGGGCGCTCTGGCTCAGGTGCATCTGGGACAGCAGGTCCTGCATGCGGCAGTCGTCGCAGCCGACCTCGACGAGGCGGTCGAGGGTCTCGAACTCGCTCATCGTGAGCCCGTGGGACTCCTGGAGCTCGCGATCAAGGTGGCAGGCGATCCGGTTGTAGGACGTCAGGAGGCCGCGCCACCGTCCCACCAGGGCGTTCTCGGAGTCCATGGCGCGGATCCTACCATGCGGGCACATTAGATGCATCTGAATTTAATGCTTGGACATCAGATGCATGTGCATGTAATGTTCCCCCTCGTGACTATCACCGACACATCCACATCGCCCGCGAGCGCGGCTCCCGCGCCGACCTTCGAACAGAGGTGGACGCCTCGCCTGTGGGGTCTCCTCGCCGTGCTGTGCGGCGTGTTGTTCCTGGACGGCCTGGACGTGTCCATGGTGGGTGTGGCCCTGCCCTCGATCGGCTCCGAGCTGGGCCTGTCCACCACCGCCTTGCAGTGGATCGTGAACGGCTACGTGCTGGGGTACGGGGGGTTGCTGCTCCTAGGCGGACGCACCGCCGACCTCCTCGGGCGGCGCCGCGTGTTCCTGACCGCCCTGGCGGTGTTCGCGGTGGCCTCGCTGGTCGGCGGCCTGGTGAACGACGGCGCCCTGCTCATCGTCACCCGGTTCGTCAAGGGCCTCGCGGCGGCGTTCACGGCCCCCACCGCCATGTCCATCCTGACCACGACGTTCCATGAAGGCCCGGCGCGCAACCGGGCCCTGTCGATCTTCACGGTGTTCGGCGCCAGCGGGTACTCGTCCGGTCTGATCCTCGGCGGGATGCTCACCGGGTTCGGCTGGCGCTGGACGTTCCTGACCCCGGTGCCGCTGGCCGTGCTCGCCCTGGTCGCCGGCTTCGCGCTGATCCCGCGGGACCGTCCCGCCGCGCAAGGGGGCCATGACCTGGTGGGCGCCGTGACGCTGACCTCGGGGATGCTGCTGGCCGTGTACACCGTGGTGTCCGCGCCCGAACGCGGCTGGCTCGACCCGCTGACCGTTGGCTCGTTCGCTTTGGCCGTGTTGCTGCTCGCCGGGTTCGTGGCCACCGAGAACCGGGTCGCGCACCCCCTGATCCGGCTGGGCATCCTACGGATCGCCTCGATCGTGCGGGCCAACCTCAGCATCGTGGCGCTGTTCGGCTCCTACCTGAGCTTCCAGTTCATGATGACCCTCTACCTGCAGGACGTCCTGCACTGGTCGCCGCTGCGGATGGCGCTCGCGCTGCTGCCCGGCGGGCTACTGGTCGCGTTCAGCTCGCCGTTCATGGGGCGCCTGATCGACCGGTACGGCACGCCCCGGCTGATCATCACCTCGATGACCTCGCTGAGCCTGGGCTACGCCTGGTTCCTGGCCACCGCGGGGAACTCACCGCACTACCTGGCCACGATCCTGCCCTCCATGCTGCTGCTCGGCGGCGGGTTCGCGTTCGGGTTCAGCTCGATCATGGCCCAGGCCACCGAGGGCATCCACGATGACGAGCAGGGCCTGGCCTCCGGGCTGGTGCAGACCTCCGGCCAGGTGGGCGCCGCGTTGGTGCTGGCCGTGGTCACGGCCCTGGTTGCGGGCGGCTCGCACGCCGGTGCCCCAGCCGCCGACTTCGGCCCGTACCACCCGGGTGTGAACCTCGTCACCGGCGTCGCGCTGGCAGGGCTCGCGTTCAACGTGGTCCCGCTGGTGAGCCCGCTGGCGAGGCGGTACCGGCCCAAGCACGTCCAGCCCGACTAGGCCCAGGCGACAACTAGAGAACACAAGTGTGGGCGCCCTCCCCCCGAGGCAGGGCGCCCACACTGCTTGAGGTCCCCGTACTTATCGGGGCCGCTTCCAGAATGAACGGCGTCGGCCCCGCTCGAATTCCGGCTTCTGCTGGACGATGTCGCCGAGCACTTGGAGCGTCTTGTCCCACAGCTCGTCGAAGCGGGCGTCGGACGTGCCGCCCCAAGCGGCGTCCTTCAGGGACGTGAGCGCCCTCACCAGCCATGACAGGGTCTCGTCCTGCAAAGGCTGGGCAAGCCTTTCGAGCGTCGGCAGCGCGGTGTAGAGCAGGAACGCCCTGCGTCCATTCCGGTCGGCCGAGGCCACCGCCTGGAGTTCGCCAAGGAGCTTGGCGAACTCGGCCGCCGCCTCGGGTGTGAGGCGGCTCTTGCCGGTACGCGCACGCGCGCTACCCCGTGATGGCGGGAACAGCTCCCTCTCGGCTTCGATGAAGCCGGCGGACTGCGGAGGAGGCCCACCGGGTGCGCCCTGTGGGGCGGCACCGTAACCTGCCGCCATCATCGGAGCGGGGGGAACGGCCCATGCCGCACCGGGGGGAAGGCCCCCTGTCTGAGTCAAGGCAAGGCCCCCTGGTGGAACGGCCCAGTCGTCCGGTGGCTCGACCGGCTGGACGACGTGGTGCGGGTCGCCGCCCTCGGCCACGACCCGGCTGTCCACGGCCACGAACGCGGTGAAGCGGCACAGCACGTTGAAGCGGAGAGACGTGGCGACGATGCGCTTCTCAAGGTCGAACGATCCGGAGACGGCGTAACGGTCCTCCAGGTCGCGAAGGTGGGCGCGGGCCCAGATGGCTCCGGCCGCCGGTGCCTTGGTCTCGGTGCCCGTGACGCGCCGTTCCCAGGACGAGCCGTCTGAAGCCGTGCCCCGCACGACCACGCCTCCCGAGGGGGACCCGCGGAAGCGGCCTGACACCACCAGCGGCACGCCCGGGTACAGGGCGCCGATCCGCCGCGGCGCCACCGTGTCCGGGACGAACTCCAGCCCGTCCACGGGACGCACGTCCAGGTCCGTGACGAGCGGGGCGCCGATGCGGTGGTGGATGTGCTCCATCGCCTCGTCCAGCCGGTCCTCCGATTCGACCAGCTCGAACCGGCCCTGGCCCGCGTCGGCCAGCCGCCTCAGGAAGCCGGCGTTCACGGCTCGGTCGATGCCGACGGTGTGGACGCGGGCGCCGCGCAGCCGCGGTGTCAGCCGGGCCAGGATCTGGTCCTCGTTCCCGACCTGGCCGTCCGTGATCAGCACCAGGACCCGGTCGCGTCCGCCCGCGTCGGCGAGCAGCCCGCACGCCTCCTCCAGCGGCGACAGCATCTCCGTGCCGCCGCGGGCGTCCAGCGAGGCCAGGTGCTCGACGGCGCGGAACCGGTTGCGGTCGGTGCCCGCCACCAGGCCGGCCCCGAGGTCGCGCGGACGCTCGACGACGTTGTCGAACGACAGCACGGCGAACCGGTCGGCGTCGGTGAAGGTGTCGACGATCCGGGCGGCCGCGCGCCGGGCCGCCACCATCTTCCAGCCGCTCATGCTGCCCGAGCGGTCCAGGACCAGCACGATGTCGCGTGGGCGCGGGGTGCCCTCGCCGGACGGGAGGACCGTTAACGCGAACGTCCCCTCGGCCCCGTCCTCGTCCGGTGTGAGGGTGAGCGACGTCCCGGCGCCGCCGGACGCGGCGGCGTAGCCGAGGAGGAGGATGAAGTCGCGGTTCAGCCGTTCGCCGGGGTACAGGCGCACGGTCGTCCGCCCGTCCACGGAGTCCTCGGCGACGGCGTGCAGGGACGAGCGGACGCCCGTGAGCTCCAGCCCCGCCGGGTCGATGTCGGCCGTGATCGACAGCCGGACCGGGTTGGGGAAGCCGGGCAGCAGTACGGGCGGGCTGATGCGGGACGCGTCCGGCACCGCGTCGGTGTCGGCGGCGACGCCCGACCCGGCCTGTTCCTCGTCCAGGGGCGTGCCCGGGATGTAGCGGGGCGCGACGACCAGGGGGAAGCGGAACGTGGCGGCGGCCGGGCCCCCGAAGGGCCGCTGCTCGTAGGGGAGGGGCTGGTTGAGCGTCAGCCGCGCCGTCACCCGCTCGCCGGGCAGGATGTTGCCGACCCGCATGGTGAAGACGTCGGGACGGTCCTCTTCGGCGATCGCGGCGCGCTTGCCCGCGGCGATGGCGGCGTCGTAGTCCCGCCGGGCCTGCGCGCGTTCCTTGAGCACGCCGTCGATGACCCGGTCGGCGGCCTCCATGCGCAGCGCGGTCACGGCGGCGCGGTCGGGCAGCGGGAAGATGTAGGTGGCCTCAAGCGGCACGTCGAACGGGTTGCGGAAACCCTGCACGACCTCGATGGAGGCGGCCAGGCCGGTGATGGACGCGCGCACGTCGACGGTGTCGAGCGGCAGGTTGCCCCGGTCGGTGGTCAGCGCGCCGAGCCCGCCGTCAGGGGCCGGTGGCGCCTCGGGCTCGGGCAGCGGAGCGATGTTCAGGGTCACTTGGACCTCCCAGGCGGTTCGGCGGTTCGGTCATGGGCGTCGGGTGATGCGGTATCGCGGAGCAGGCCGCGCCGCCTCAGCTCGTCCAGCAACGGACGGGCGGCACGGCCGATCGCGGCGAGGTCTTCTGCGGAGAGGGGGCCGGTTGCTGCGAGGTCGTCCAGGAGCACGGTGACGCCGGGGGCGAGCCGCATGCCCTGCACAGGCACCGGGATGTGTTGGACGCCGTCCGCCTGGTCGGGGGGCGGCGCGGAGGGCTGGGCCGCCCAGAAACGAGCGCGTTCGCGTCCACGTCCTGGTTCCGGACGTGCCGGAGCAGGGAGGTCCGGGAGTGCGGCGATCTCGCTCAGCGCCGCGTCGGTGGCCCCGGAGAGCTCGACCTGGATCTCGGCGATGCTGCGGCCCGTGGCCTGGCGGCGCTTCACGGCGACGAGTTGCAGCAGATGGCGCGGCCCGTAGAGCGCGGTGCGGCCACGTCGCAGCGGCGGGTCGATGAGGCCGATCGTGGTGTACCAGCGGATGAGGCGCTCGTTGGGCAGGTCGCGGACCCGGCCGTTGGCACGCCGTCCGGACGCGTCGGCGCCGTCGGCGCTGAGCGCGGCGGCGGCCCGCTCGGCCAGCTCGGCGATCGTCCAGGGTGCGTCCATGGAGCGATAGTGACACTGTAATGATGACAGTGTCAATGTCCGAGCGTGGCCGCCGGTCACCACGAAGACGTCAAAGTCCTTGAACGGCGCGGGACGTCGGCGCACGCTTGCGTCCAGCGGCAAGCGGAGGCCGGGTGGGGCCGCCGGGAGGGGAGAGGCCCGTGTTGCGCAGCGGCGGTCGTCCCGGCGCGTCCGGCGCCGGCGCCTCCGCCTGGTCGCGGTACCGCGCGCTCGCCGCCGAGAACCGCAGGGAGCGCGTGGTGGTCCGCGCAGTGCTCTCGCTCGGCGCCGGGGTGGTGGCGGCCGGGCTGAGCATGTGGTGGGCGGGGATCGCCGTGGCGGTCGGCGCGTTCGCAGGGCACACGGTGTACGAGCGCGTCCGTCCCAGCCCCGTGACCAACTGGCGGCGCGGGGCCGTGGCCGAGCGGCGCACCGGACGACGGCTGGCCGCGCTCGACCCGGCGGGCTTCCACGTTCTCCACGACAGGGCGCTGCCGGGCACGCCCGTCACCAATCTGGACCACCTGGTGGTCGGCCTGACCGGGGTATACGCCATAGCGAGCCGCCGCTGGCGTCGCGGCGTGCGGCTGTGGACGGAGGGCGACCAGGTGTGGGCCGGACGCGGGCCCGCGGGGAACGTGCGGGCATCGGCCGCCCGCGCCGCGGCCATCGTCGCCGAGCTGCTGGGCGGCGAGCTCGACTACAAGATCGGTGTCGAGGCCATGGTGTCCGTGCACGGGGCACGCCCGCCACGGGGCGGGCTCCGGTTCGGGATCGGGGACGATGCCGTGGAGTTCCAGCCCGCCCGCGCCCTCCCGCGCGTCATCTCCGGCCGCCCGGTCGTCATCACCAGCGCCCAGGTCGCGACGATCGCCGCGGCGGCGGAACGCGCGCTGCCGCCGATGATCGAATAGATGATCGCGAAATGGCGCGAAGGCTGGTCCGGAAAACATTCGTAATTTCGCTCTCAATAGCGAACCAGTGACGCGCTGTGAGAGCATCAGTTGCGGTGACGGGAGGCCGGAGCAACCTCGCTTGTCGAGGGCCGTGGACCGCGCCAGGGAACCCCGACATAGGGCGTCTAAGTGCGACAACTCCCAATATTCCGCTCAACGACACGGTGAGCCGAGGCGCCGCCCGCTCAATGTCAGTAAAGGCTTACGGCCATTTGTGGACTACGCCGTTCGAGTTTTTGAAAGCGCATGTCAGAAGGCCGGGAACCCTCTACTTTGCTGCGCATGGACGACCGCCGACTGGTCAGGGCCCTACGCGCGCGGGAGCCCGGTGCCCCGGCCGCCCTCTACGACGCCTATGCGAACCGGCTCTACGCCTACTGCTGGTTCCTGTTGCGCGAGCGGGACGCGGCCCAGGTGGCGCTGCGCGAGGCCCTCATCGTGGCCGACGCCCATGTGGACAGGCTCCGCGATCCCGACCGGCTGGCCCCCTGGCTGTACGCGGTGGCGCGGCTGGAGTGCCACCGGCGGCTCCCCGGCCGCGCGCTCGCCCCCGACCTGCCCGTCGCCACCCACGACCAGGACGACGTCGACCAGCGCGTGATGGCCTGGCAGGCGGTGCTGGCCCTGGACGTCCTCAGCCGGGAGGCGCTGGAGCTCCGGGTGCGGCACCGGCTCCCGGTGACCGATCTGGCCGCGATCCTCGACCTGCCGGTACGGGCCGCCCAGCTCACGCTCGACCGGGCCCACACCGAGCTGGGCGCCGCCCTGACCGCCGAGATCCTGGCCCACCAGGGCCCGTACGGCTGCGAGGCGCGCGGCCGCCTGCTGCGCGAACGGCACCACCGGCACGGCCAGATCGACGCCGCGCTGCGCCGCGCGCTGCTGCGGCACACCGAGGAGTGCCCTGTCTGCGGGGCCTTCCGCCCGCGCGCCATCTCGGCCGCCAAGGTCTTCGGCCTCCTGCCGCAGGCCGAACCGCCCGAGGAGCTGCGCGTCCGCGTGATGAGCGGGTTCCTCGGCCCCGAACTGGCCGACTACCGCCTCTTCGTGGCCACCCGGGTGTCGGACTTCGCGCCCAGCGGCTTTCCCGTCCAGGCACGCCCGCGGGAGCCGTCACGGGCCGCACGTGTCTCCCAGCACGGGTCCCACAACCCGGCCCTGCGTTTCCTGCACAGGCTCGCCGTGCCGCGGCGGCCCGCTTCCTGTGGGGCATCGAACGCCCGTGGCGGGTCCGGGGCGCGGGACCTGCAGCACGCCGCCGCCCGCAGGCTCGCGGTGGGATGCGTCTCGGCCGCCCTGCTCATCAGCGGAGGCACGGCCGTGGCGCGGGCGCTGCTGCCCCCGCAGCACCACGCGGGCACGTCCATGGGCGAGACGAGCCCGGACGAGGCCGTGCCGACCGCGATCTCCCAGCCGCCCCCGCGCGACCCCGAGGCATCTGACGACGACGGCGCGCGCATGCCCGTGTCCGCGACCTTCCCGCTCGGCGCGCTCGCCTCGTCCGCCCCGCCCTTCGCGCTTCCCTGGCCGCCGGCCCCCGGGGATCTCCGGCTGTCCGGCGGCGCCGGGGCGGGTGGTCCAGGCCCGCGCGGCGGCACCCTCTCGGCCGCCCCCCTCTTCCTCGACCTGGCCGACCGCTCGCACGGCACGATCGAGCTGCGGGCCTCGGGCGGGCCGGTCGCCTGGTCCGCCCGGCCGTGGGGCGCGGTACGGCCCAGCGCCACGTCCGGCCGCCTGGTGCCGGGACGGGCGGTCAGGCTCACGGTGCAGGTCTCCCGCACGTCCCGGTCGCAGGGCGAAGGGGGCCTGATCCTCAACCCCGGGCGCATCGAGGTGCGCGTCATCTGGCGTCCCGTCACCGTGCCGGAACCCGAGCCGGGCAGTTCCACCCCTTCACGCGCGCCGGTGTCGCCCACGGATCCGTCCAGCCCGCCGCCGGCCTCGCCCACGGAACCGCCCGCGTCCCGGCCGCCCGCGCCGTCCGATCCGCCCTCGGATCCCTCCCGAAGCCCCGCGACGCCCTCGTCGAACGGCGCGAGCGGGCCGAAGCCGGGCTCATAAGCCCAGTTCACACGCAGTTTGTGTCGGTCGTGGCCTCGGCCGCCCGCGTGCCCTACCTTCTGGTTTTGATCATCCACGGGGGGATGCAGCACGGTAGGGGGAACCGTGTTTCTGAACGCGGGGTCAAGGGGCGTGCGCGCGGCCGCAGTCCTCATGCTGGGCGGGGCGCTGGCCGTCCTGACCGCGCCGGGGGACGTGCGTGCCGATCCCGCCCCCAGCGCACGGGACGTCGAACGCGGCAAGGAGCGGGTGCGCAAGCAGGCCGCCGAGGTTGGGCGCACCAAGGCCAGGCTGGCTCAGGCACGCGGCGAGCTGGAGCGGCTCTCCGCAGGGTCGGCGCTGGCCGTGGAGCGCTACCACGGCGAGGTCGTCCGGCTGCAACGTGCCCGCGCCGCGTACCAGGCCGTCCAGGCGCGGCTGGCCGAAGCGGGACGCAGGGTGGAGGCGGCCAAGGCGGAACTCGCCGTGTTCGCCGCCAGCGCGTACCGGACCGGCGGTGGCAACGCCTGGCCCGCGGTCGTGGCGGGACACGGCGGCCCTCAGGGCTTCATGGACAGGGCCGCGATGGCGGAGATGCTGGCACGGCAACGCGCGGGCGCCTTGCAGAGGGTCCAGGCCGCCGTCCACGTCGCGGAGGTGTTCCGGCGGCAGGCGCGGGCGGCGTACGACGAGCAGCGCACCGCCATGCAACGCGCGGAGGCCGCCAAGCGCGCCGCCGAGGACGCCGTGGCCCGGCAGAACGAGGCCGTGCGGCGGCTCAAGGCCAGGAAGGGCGTGCTCGAAAAGCGGCTCGGCATCGCCCGAGCCAAGGCCGCCGAGCTGGAACGCGCACGCGAGAACGCCCTGAAGCAGGCTCAGGTCAGCGTTCCGGTCAGCAAGGGACCGGTCACCAACAGCCCGTCCAGCAAAGGGCCGGTCACCAAAGAGACGGCACCGGGGCGCACGCTGTCCGCCTCGCAACGCGGCGCGATCGTGGCGCGGGCGGCGCTCAGGTGGCTGGGAACGCCCTATTCATGGGGTGGCGGCAACGCGAACGGCCCCACGTACGGCATAGCGCACGGGTCCCGCATCCATGGGTTCGACTGCTCGGGGCTGGCGCTGTACGCGTGGGACAAGGCCGGGGTGCGGCTCGACCACTGGACGGGCACGCAATGGACGTCCGGGCCGCGCGTCCCCTTGAGGCGGATGATCCAGGGGGACCTGGTGTTCTTCGCCCACAACACCTCGAATCCCAGCACGATCCACCATGTCGGCATCTACATCGGCCGCGGGCGCATGGTGGAGGCCCCGTACACAGGGGGACGGGTTCGCATCTCCAGCATCTGGCGCAACGGCCTCATCGGCGCCGTCCGCCCGGCGGGCTGAGCCCGCCCCGGTGGGGCGTGACCGGGACCGTACGGCGTCGGGAGCGGAACAACGCCGTACAGGTCGCGTCATCCGCGGGTGCGCCTAGTGGTGGTCGCCCTGCTCGGCGGCGCGCTTGAGCGAGCGCTCGATCTCCAGTTCGGCCTCGACCCGGCCCACCCAGCTCGCGCCCTCGACGGACTTGCCGGGCTCCAGGTCCTTGTACACCTCGAAGAAGTGCTGGATCTCCAACCGGTCGAACTCGGGCACGTGGTGGATGTCCCGCAGGTGCTCCTGCCGGGGATCGGTGGCGGGGACGCACAGCACCTTGTCGTCGCCACCGGCCTCGTCGGTCATCCGGAACATCCCCACCGCCCTGCAGCGGATCAGGCAGCCGGGGAACGTGGGCTCCTGGAGCAGCACGAGGGCGTCGAGGGGGTCGCCGTCCTCACCGAGGGTGTGCTCGATGAAGCCGTAGTCGGCGGGGTACTGGGTCGAGGTGAACAGCATCCGGTCCAGCCGGATGCGGCCGGTCTCGTGGTCCACCTCGTACTTGTTCCGCTGGCCCTTCGGGATTTCAATCGTGACGTCGAAATCCAAGATGTCCTCCGCTCCCCTGCGCGGTCGCAGTGATCAGTCTTTCCCGGGTCGCCGTTCACCGGGGTCCCCGTGCGCGCGGCCGGTCTCACCAGGCCCGCGCAGAGAATGTTCTCCTATACCAGGATGTCGCACGTCCGTGAGTGCCGAGCAGGAGAGGTACGGCCACGTGCCCAGACACGCCAGGATCATGGCCTTGAGCACGCTGGCATCGCTCCACGTCTTCGCCCTCTCCGCCGGTGCGGCAGTGGTGAAATTCACACCTGAGCGGGCGCCGGAGCCGCGGCCCGCGGCGGTGACGGGACGTGCGCCGGTGCTCACCTCGGCCGTTCGCCCGGCCGCGGGCACCGCCGCCCCCGTACCGGATCCGGCCGCGCTGAGCAGGCGGCTCGTCCCGCTGCTCGCGGGCGCGGACACCCGGATCGGCGCGGTCGTGACCGACGTGGCGACCGGACGGGTGCTGTTCGCCTCGCGTGCCGACGAGCCCGCGACACCCGCGTCCACCACGAAGCTCGTCACCTCGGTGGCGGCGCTGGCCACTCTGGGCCCCGCGCACCGCATCACCACCCGGACCGTGCGCGGTTCTGACGGCGGCGTCGTGCTGGTAGGCGGCGGGGATCCCACCCTGACGGCGCGTCCCTCCCGCAAGCAGGGCCTTGAGTACGCATCGCTGCCCGAGCTCGCGTGGCAGACCGCCACCGCGTTGAAGGCGTCCGGTGTGCGGCGCGTGCGCGTCGACTACGACGTGTCCGCCTACCGAGGCCCGCGTGCCGCCTACGGATGGAAGCCCAACTACCTGCCGGACGGCGAGCTGGCCCCGCTCTCCGCGCTCACCGTCGACCGGGGACGGAGAGCCCCGGGCGTTTCCAAGGGGAACGGCCGCGTCTCCAACCCGGCCGCGTCCGCGACGGCGGCCTTCGCCAAGCTGCTCACCCGATACGGCGTGACGGCCCGTGCAGGCCGCTCGACGACGGCGCCCGCGCAGGCGGTCCAGTTGGGTGCCGTGCGGTCGCCGACGGCCGCCGAACTGGTCGAGCACCTCATGACCGAGAGCGACAACGACGTGGCCGAGGCCATGGCCCGCCAGGTCGCCCTCAAGACCGGGCGCCCAGGGACCTTCGCCGACGCC
Source organism: Actinomadura sp. SCN-SB (assembly GCF_043906805.1). Classification (NCBI taxonomy): domain Bacteria; kingdom Bacillati; phylum Actinomycetota; class Actinomycetes; order Streptosporangiales; family Thermomonosporaceae; genus Actinomadura; species Actinomadura sp. SCN-SB. The sequence continues at coordinate 54,730 of NZ_JBIMPP010000028.1, forward strand.
TCCCAGGCGGTGATGCAAACGCTGGCGGCCCTGGGCGTGCGCGGCGGGATCCGGGTGAACGACGGCAGCGGGCTGTCCACCGCCAACCGGATAACCCCCGCCGCGCTCGCGTCCGTCCTCGCCCTGGCCGCGTCCCCGGACCACCCACGCCTGCGCGCCGCGATCACAGGGATGCCCGTGGCGGGGTTCTCCGGCACCTTGGCCCCCCGCTACAAGACGCCGTCCAGCCGTGGCGGGGCCGGTGTGGTACGCGCCAAGACGGGCACGCTCAACGGTGTCAGCACCCTCGCCGGGATCGCTCACGACGCCGACGGCCGGGTCCTGGCGTTCGCGTTCATGATGGGCGACGGCAAGGGACCGGTCGATCCCGGCAGGCTCGACCGGCTGGCCGCCGCCGTGGCCTCCTGCGGCTGCCGGTGAGCGCGTCCGGGACCCGCCGGGGCGCCGCGGCATGGCCACGGGTTTGCCAAGCCGTTCCCGGACGTGTGGCGGAAGCTGGACGGGAGATAACCAGGGGGGTCGTTCGTTGAACGAACGAGCAGGGCGCTCCGGCGCCGCTACCCGAAACGTACGGTGGAGTACATGAGCGCCTCAATGATCGACTGGAACCTGGCCGTTCAGACCGGCACCCGGCTCCTGCGGCCCGGTCCGCAGGTCGGCCATGAAGAGGCCCGCGCGGTCGTGGAACAGCTGCGCGAGCTGTCCCGGGACGCGCAGGGGCACGTCCGCGACTTCACCGGGATGCGGGCCGCGGAGGATCCGGAGCCCGCGACGATCGTCGACCGTCCCGGCTGGATCCGCGCGAACGTGGACGGCTTCCGCGTGGTGCTGGAGCCGCTCATGGAGCAGATGGCCGAGCGCCGCGGCCCCGGGCTGCTCGGCGGCGGCGCGGGCGGCGTGGTCGTCCAGGCCGTCGGGTCCCGCGTGACCGGGATGCAGGTCGGCGCGATCCTGGCGTACATGGCCGGGCGCGTGCTCGGCCAGTACGAGCTGTTCCTGCCGCCGGACCCGGACGGCCGCGCGCCCACCGGGCGGCTCACCCTCGTCGCGCCCAACATCGTCCACGTGGAGCAGGAGTTGGGCGTCGACACCCGCGACTTCCGGCTCTGGGTGTGCCTGCACGAGGAGACGCACCGCGCCCAGTTCACGGGCGTGCCGTGGCTGCGCGAGTACGTCCAGGACCAGATGACCCGGTTCCTGCTGGCCTCCGACCTCGACCCGGGCGCGATGCTGGACCGGCTGCGGGACGTGACCGACGCCGTCACCGACGCCATCAGGGGCGGCGAGGGCAACCTGATCGACGCGATCCAGTCGCCCGAGCAGCGCGAGATCCTCGACCGCCTCACCGCGGTGATGACGCTGGTGGAGGGGCACGGCGACTACGTGATGGACGCGGTCGGCCCCGAGGTCGTCCCGTCCGTCGAGGAGATCAGGTCGCGCTTCCAGGGACGCCGCGAGGGCGGCAACCGGCTCGACAAGACGATCCGGCGGCTGCTGGGCCTCGAACTGAAGATGAAGCAGTACGCCGAGGGCTCGGTGTTCGTCCGGCACGTGGTCGGCGAGGCGGGCATGGACGGCTTCAACAGGATCTGGGATTCTCCGGAGACGCTGCCCACCCACGCGGAGATCAAGGAGCCGTCCCTGTGGATGGACCGTGTCATCGGCCCCCGCGCCCTGGACGCCGCGCCTCCCAAGGCCGCCGGGGCGGAGACCGAATGACCCGAGCCCTGGTCAGGCATGGGGCCTGATCCGGCCGTCGCCGCCGTACGGCTGGCGGTCCGGCGGTCGCTGGCCGACCTGCCGCCCGGTGCGATGGTCCTGGCCGCCTGTAGCGGCGGCGCCGACTCGCTGGCGCTGGCCGCCGCGCTGGCGTTCGAGGCCCCGCGTTCGCAGCCCGGAGGACGTCCGGCCGGGGGCGTGACCATCGACCACGGCCTACAAGAGGGCTCTGCCGCCCACGCCGCCAAGGTGGTACGGGTGCTCGCCGACCTTGGTCTGGATCCGGCCGGGTCGGTGGCGGTCGTCGTAGGGGATCGCGGCGGCATCGAGAACGCCGCCCGTGAAGCGCGCTACGCGGCCTTGGACGAGGCGGCGGTGCGCTTGCGAGCGGCCGCCGTCCTGCTGGGACACACCCGCGACGACCAGGCGGAAACGGTGCTGCTCGGGCTCGCCAGGGGGTCGGGGGCACGTTCCCTGGCGGGAATGCCTCCTTCGTTCGTCCGGACCTATGAGAAGGACGGGGCGAAGGTGCGCTACCTCCGTCCCCTGCTGGACCTGGACAGGGCCACGACCAGGCGCGCATGCGAGGCGATGGGCCTCGACCCCTGGGACGATCCGCACAACGACGATCCGGCGTTCACACGCGTCCGGGTACGCCACGAGGCCCTGCCGGCCCTTGAGAAGGCGCTGGGGCCCGGAGTGGCAGAGGCACTGGCGCGTACGGCCCGGCTGCTGCGCGACGACGCCGACGCGCTCGACGATATCGCCGCCCGCGCCTACGCCGAAGCGCTCGTACAGGACGAAGACGCGGAACCCGAGGCGCGGCATGGCGTGGAACTCGATGTGGAAAGGCTCGTGGCGCTGCCGCGCGCCGTCCGCACCCGCGTACTGCGCATGGCGGCGATCCGGGCCGGAAGCCCACCGGGTACCCTCGCGGCGGTCCATGTCGATGAAGTGGATCGGCTGATCACGGCGTGGCGCGGGCAGCGGCACGTGGACCTCCCCGGGGGGCTGCAAGCGATCCGGCGGTATGGGAGGCTGCTGTTCGGCGCACGGCCGCGCGACGCCTCAGATCGGTGACGGCAGGGCAAGAGGGTGGGGTTGTGGACGAGAAGGACCTGGGCGCCGACCTGGCCAAAGTACTGATCCCGCAGGACCAGTTGCGCGCCAAGGTGTGCGAGCTGGCCGCGCAGATCGACGCCGACTACGCGGGCCGCGACCTGCTGCTGGTCGGCGTGCTCAAGGGCGCCGTCATGATCATGGCGGACCTGGCGCGGGAGCTGCACACCGCGGCGTCGATGGACTGGATGGCGGTGTCGTCCTACGGCTCGGGCACCAAGTCCTCGGGCGTGGTGCGGATCCTGAAGGACCTGGACACCGACATCCTGGACCGGCACGTCCTGATCGTCGAGGACATCATCGACTCGGGGCTCACGCTGTCCTGGCTGGTCAGCAATCTGCGCTCGCGCAACCCCGCCTCGCTGGAGATCTGCGCGCTGCTGCGCAAGCCGGAGGCGGTCAGGACCGAGATCGACTGCCGGTACCTGGGGTTCGACATCCCCAACGAGTTCGTCGTCGGCTACGGGCTGGACTACGCCGAGAAGTACCGGAACCTGCCGTTCGTGGGCACCCTGGCCCCGCACGTGTACGGCGGCGAGGGAGCCTGACGCGCGTCCGGTCGGCCGCGGCCCGGACCTGACATCGCGGCCGCGATCACCTAGCGTGGAACGAACGCCTCGACGCGATCCGGGCGTGCCGCACAAGCGTTCCGCACGGTGTCCGCCCGGCGCGAACCAGGGCGGCATGGAGTGACCCGCGGGGAACAAAGGGAACGTACCGGATCGTTGCAAGGGGCGTCGGCGGCTCAGTCGCGCCGCGGTGTACCGTCGATATCCCGGGCTTGGTGACGGGTGACCATGACGGGCGAGATCGCTAGGTCAGGAGGGACGGCACCCCGAAGGGGTAACCGATAATGGACGTGAAGCGCTATTTCCGCGGGCCGCTGCTGTGGATCCTGCTGCTGTGCCTCGGGGCTGTCTTGGTCATGTGGACCGTCAACCCCGGTCGCTCCTACGAAAAGGCCGACACCTCCGAGGTGGTCACCGCGATCGAACAGGGTCGCGTGCAGTCCGCGAAGATCATCGACAAGGATCAGCGGATCGAGGTCACCCTCAAGGATGGCTCCAACCTGCAGGCGTCCTGGGTGGACGGCCAGGGGCTGCGCCTCCAGGAGGCGCTCCAGCGCCAGGCCGACGCCCGCCAGCTGCCCGGCAAGTACACCGTCGAGGTGCCCAAGCAGAGCCCCCTGCTGAGCCTCCTGTTCAGCCTGCTGCCCATCATCATCATCGTTCTGATCTTCCTGTTCGTGATGAACCAGATGCAGGGCGGCGGCTCCCGGGTGATGAACTTCGGCAAGTCCAAGGCCAAGCTCATCACCAAGGACACCCCCAAGACCACCTTCGCCGACGTGGCCGGGGCCGACGAGGCCCTCGAAGAGCTGGAAGAGATCAAGGACTTCCTGCAGAACCCGGCCAAGTTCCAGTCCATCGGCGCCAAGATCCCCAAGGGCGTGCTGCTGTACGGCCCGCCCGGCACCGGCAAGACGCTGCTGGCCCGCGCCGTGGCCGGCGAGGCCGGCGTCCCCTTCTACTCGATCTCCGGCTCGGACTTCGTCGAGATGTTCGTCGGCGTCGGCGCGTCCCGCGTCCGCGACCTGTTCGAGCAGGCCAAGGCCAACGCCCCGTCGATCATCTTCATCGACGAGATCGACGCGGTCGGCCGGCACCGCGGCGCCGGGCTCGGCGGCGGCCACGACGAGCGCGAGCAGACCCTGAACCAGTTGCTGGTCGAGATGGACGGGTTCGACGTCAAGGGCGGCGTGATCCTCATCGCGGCCACCAACCGTCCCGACATCCTCGACCCGGCGCTGCTGCGTCCCGGCCGGTTCGACCGCCAGGTCACCGTGGACCGTCCCGACCTGGAGGGCCGCAAGGGCATCCTGCGGGTGCACGGCCGCGGCAAGCCGTTCGCGCCGGACGTCGACCTGGACGTGATCGCGCGGCGCACCCCGGGCTTCACGGGAGCCGACCTGGCCAACGTGATCAACGAGGCCGCGCTGCTCACCGCCCGCTTCGACCGCAAGCTGATCGACATGGACACCCTTGAGGAGTCCATCGACCGGGTGATGGCGGGCCCCGAGCGCAAGACCCGGGTGATGTCGGAGAAGGAAAAGAAGATCATCGCCTATCACGAGGGCGGGCACGCCCTGGTGGCGCACGCGCTGCCGAACGCCGACCCCGTGCACAAGGTGACGATCCTGCCGCGCGGGCGCGCCCTCGGCTACACCATGACCCTCCCGATGGAGGACAAGTTCCTGACCACCAGGTCGGAGATGACCGACCAGCTCGCCATGCTGCTGGGCGGCCGTACCGCCGAGGAGCTGGTGTTCCACGAGCCCACCACCGGCGCGGCCAACGACATCGAGAAGGCCACGTCCATCGCCCGGAACATGGTCACCGAGTACGGGATGAGCGAGCGCCTGGGCGCGCGCAAGTTCGGCACCGGCCAGGGCGAGGTGTTCCTGGGCCGTGACGTGGGCCATGAGCGGGACTACTCCGAGGACATCGCCTCCGCGATCGACGACGAGGTCCGCCGCTACATCGAGAGCGCGCACGACACGGCGTGGGAGATCCTGGTCGAGTACCGCGAGGTCCTGGACGAGCTGGTGCTCCAGCTCATGGAGAAGGAGACCCTCTCCAAGGACCAGGTGCTGGAGATCTTCGCGCCGATCCAGAAGCGTCCGCACCAGAACTCCTACACCGGCTACGGCAAGCGGCTGCCGTCCGACCGGCCGCCGGTGCTGACGCCGAAGGAGCTGGCGCTGATGGGCCCGCAGGACGTGGCCGACCTGACCAAGAACAACGGCCAGGGCTCGTCCTCCGGCGACCACCAGCCCGCGGACCCCGCGCACGGCGAAAGCTGACCGCTTTGGCGATCCAGTACGACGACGAGCCGCTCAGGAACGACCCGCCGGGCAGATCCCTCCACGGCGGGCAGTTCGACCACGAGCGGATCGAGAGGGCGGTGCGCGAGATCCTGTTCGCGATCGGGGAGGATCCCGACCGCGACGGGCTCCGCGACACCCCCGCGCGGGTGGCCAGGGCCTACGCCGAGCAGTTCGCCGGCCTGCGGCAGGTCCCCGAGGACGCCCTCAACAGGGTCTTCGAGGCCGACCACGACGAGATGGTCCTGGTCAAGGACATCGAGGTCTACTCCACCTGCGTGCCCAGCGACCAGCACGTCGACGCCGTGGGCGGCCGGAAGCCCGCGTCCGCGGTCGAGGTCGGCGACGAGCTGTACACGCTCGTCCAGGGCGAGGTCGCGAGCACGACCGTCACCCGGGTCACGTCCCGCGAGGTCGGGGAGCTGGTGGAGGTGGTGACCGAGAAGGGCTCCTTCAGGGTCACCCCGGACCATCCGCTGGCCACCCCGACAGGTTGGATGGAGGCCAAGGACGTCAGCGGCCGATCCATCGAATGGACCGGTGCACGAAGCCTTGGCCGTGAAGGCACCCGTCTGGTCGTCGGCCGCCGGGCCAAGGAGTTGGCGCTTTCCGCCGCCGTTCTGGACGCACCGGCTACGGCCGCCTCGCCATCGTTGACGGCGGACGGCTGGTATCGGCGTCATGGCTTCAAGGCCGAATACGACGCGCCGTCGACGCTGCTGGAGTCCGAATGGGCCCGGGTGCTGGCGGTACGGACGATTTCGGCCGGGGGCGCTAAGCCGTACACGGTTCACAGCTACAAATGCGAGCCGTACCCCACCTTCCTCATCGACGGCCATTTGACGCATAACTGCGAGCATCATCTGGTGCCCTTCCACGGACTGGCGCACGTGGGATACACGCCGAACGAGAAGGGCCAGATCACCGGGCTTTCCAAGTTGGCGCGGCTGGTCGACGTCTACGCGCGGCGGCCGCAGGTGCAGGAGCGGCTGACCAGCCAGGTGGCGGACGCGGTGATGGAGATCCTGGAGCCGCGCGGTGTGATCGTGGTGGTGGAGGCCGAGCATCTGTGCATGACGATGCGCGGGGTGCGCAAACCGGGGGCCAAGACGGTCACCTCGGCGGTGCGGGGTGACTTCCGCGACCATGCCGAGACCCGCGCCGAGGCCATGTCGCTGATCCTGGGACGCCACTGAGCGCCGGATGGAACGTCCTCCCGGATGTCGCCGGGAGGGCGTTTTCCGTTCCCGATTCCGGGGCCGGGTGGCGGCGCCCGGGGGTTGCGAGCGGGCATAGGCTGTGTCCATGACCGCGATGAACGAGGGAGCCGTTCCGGGGCTTCCGGCACCCGGGCGGTGCCTCGTCATGGGCGTGGTCAACGTGACCCCGGACTCGTTCTCCGACGGCGGGGCGTGGTTCGACGCCGACAAGGCGATCAGGCACGGCCTCGACCTGATGGCCGAGGGCGCCGATCTGATCGACGTGGGCGGCGAGTCGACGCGTCCGGGCGCGCAGCGGGTGTCGTTGCAGGAGGAACTGCGACGGGTGATCCCGGTGATCGAGGCGCTGTCCCAGCAGGGCGTGCCGGTGAGCGTCGACACGATGCGCGCGGAGGTGGCCGAGGCGGCCGTGGAGGCCGGGGCGCGGCTGGTGAACGATGTCAGCGGTGGCCTGGCCGATCCCGCGATGCCCAGGGTGGTGGCCGCCGCGGGCGTTCCCTATGTGGTGATGCACTGGCGCGGGCACAGTCACGACATGCAGACCCGCGCGGTGTACGAGAACGTCGTGACTGAGGTGCGGGACGAGCTGGCGCGGCGGGTGGAGGCGGTGCTGCGCGAAGGCGTCGACCCCTCCATGATCATCCTGGATCCGGGGCTGGGCTTCGCGAAACACCCCGAGGCGGGGCACAACTGGTCACTGCTGGCCAATCTGGACGTCCTGCGCGCCATGGGGTACCCGGTGCTGATCGGGGCGTCGCGAAAGGGCTTCCTGGGGCGGCTGCTGGCCGCGCCGGACGGGACGCCGCGGGCGTTCACCGACTCCGACGACGCCACGGTCGCGATCACGGCGCTGGCGGCGGCGAACGGCGCGTGGTGCGTGCGCGTGCACCGGGTGCGTCCCAACGCCGACGCGGTACGGGTGGCGGCGGCCTACCGGGCCCACGCCGGGAGCGCCGTCCGATGAGCAACGCGCTCGACCGGGCCCAGCTCGAAGAGGCCAACGCCGAGTTCTACGCCGCCTTCGAGGAGGGCGACCTGGACCGGATGGCGGCGCTGTGGGCGGACGGCCCGTACGCGCCGGGCGTGAGCTGCGTTCATCCCGGCTGGTCGATGCTGCGCGGACGGGAGGAGGTGCTGCGCTCATGGGCACTGATCATGGCCAACACCAGCTACATCCAGTTCGTGCTCACCGACGTGCGCACCGACGTGTACGGTGACCAGGCCGTGGTCACCTGTAACGAGAACATCCTCACCGCGGGTGATGACAGCGAGACCGGCTTCCTCGCCGGGGGAAGCGTCGTCTCGACGAATGTGTTCGTCCGTTCCGGAGGGGAGTGGCGGCTGTTGCTGCACCACGGCTCTCCCATCCTGAACGGCGCAGAGGAAGAGTGAGCCCGACCTGATGAACCCCGCTTCGACCGGCTCGGACACCGGGCCCGCCGCGCGACGCGGCGGCTTGGACCGCATCGAGCTGCGCGGGTTGCGCGCCCGTGGCCGGCACGGCGTGCTGCCCGCCGAGCGCGAACTGGGCCAGGAGTTCGTGGTGGACGTCTCGCTCGGGCTCGACACCGCCCCCGCCGCGGCGGATGATGATCTGTCGCGTACGGTCGACTACGGTTCGCTGGCCGACCGGCTGGTGGCCGTCGTCGAGGGGGACCCCGTCAACCTCATCGAGACGCTGGCGGAACGGCTCGCGGCAGTCTGCCTGCAGGACGCGGTGGTCGCCGAGGCCGAGGTCACCGTGCACAAGCCCAGCGCCCCGGTGCCGCACCCCTTCGCGGACGTGGCCGTGAGGATCAGGAGGAGTCGCCCATGACAGCGTCCGATCGCATGCCCGACCGCACCGCCACCGGCGGCCACATGCTGGTCGCCCATCGGGTGGTCTTCTCGCTCGGTAGCAATCTCGGCGACCGCTTGGACAACATCCAGGAGGCCGTGGACGCGCTGTTCGACGCGCCCGGGCTCTCGTTCGTGGCGCTGTCGCCGGTGTACGAGACCGCGCCGTACGCCCCGCCGGGCGAGTCGATCCCCGAGCAGGGCGACTATCTGAACGTGGTGCTGGTGGCCGACACCCGGCTTCCACCGGAGAACCTGCTGGAGCGCGTGCTCAACATCGAGAACTCGATGCAGCGGGTCCGCGAGGTCCGCTGGGGCCCGCGCACCCTCGACATCGACATCGTGGTGTTCGGCAACGTGAGCATGGACGACCCCGCCCTGACGCTGCCGCACCCCCGCGCGCACGAACGCGCGTTCGTCCTGGTCCCGTGGGCCGACATCGAGCCGGACGTGCTGCTGGCCGGCCATGGCAGGGTCGGCGACCTGGCCGCCGCCAAGACCGCCGAAGGCGCCGCCATACGCCGCCGCGACGACCTCGTCCTCCAACCCCCTGCATGAGCGAGCCGGAGGGGCGCGGCGTCGTCTGGACTGAGGAGTGTAGGGAGCGAGGGACGAGCGACCGGAGCGACGAGGGAAGGCGGCGCCTGAAGGCGCCCCGGAGGTTCGCGGGCAAACACAGCATGAGCGGGCCGGAGGGGCGCGGCGTCGTCTGGACTGAGGAGTGTAGGGAGCGAGGGACGAGCGACCGGAGCGACGAGGGAAGGCGGCGCCTGAAGGCGCCCCGGAGGTTCGCGGGGGCGGTTTGTGAGACCTAGTCGTCCGGCGTTTCTTGCGGTTTTGGTGGTTTTGCCCGCTGTGATTACGTGGGCGGTGCTGGAGGCGGCTTATGTGTCGTTGCCGCCCTTGCCGTGGACGGCGGTGCCGACGTTGTTGCTGCTCGCGCTCGGGGAGGCGTTCACCGGGTGGCATGTGCTGCGTCGGATCCGGCGCAAGCCGGGCACGCAGCCGATGGAGCCGATGGTGGTGGCGCGGCTGGCGGCGCTGGCCAAGGCGAGCGCTCACGCGGCGGCGGTGCTGGCCGGGGTGTTCGGCGGGTTCGCGCTGGGAGTGTCGGATCTGCTCGACAAGACGACGCCCCGCCACGACTTCTTCGTCAGCGGGGGTACGGCGCTGGCCGCGCTGGTGCTGGTGGGCGCGGCGTTCTTCCTGGAGTACGCGTGCCGCGTCCCCAAGGGGCCTGAGGACGAGCACCGGGGCCGGGGAGCGTCCCGAGCCTGAGGTCCCGCCCGCCTACTTGTCGATGTCGCCGACCACGAAGAACATCGAGCCCAAAATGGCGATCATGTCGGCGACCAGGTTGCCGGGCAGCAGCTCCGTCAGCACTTGGACGTTGTTGTACGAGGCGGAGCGCAGCTTCAGCCGCCAGGGGGTCTTCTCGCCGCGCGAGACCAGGTAGTAGCCGTTGATGCCGAGCGGGTTCTCGGTCCAGGCGTAGGTGTGCCCCTCGGGGACCTTCAGCACCTTGGGCAGCCGCTGGTTGATGGGGCCGGGCGGCAGGTCGGCGAGGCGGTCGAGGCAGGCGTCGGCGAGGTCGAGCGAGACGTGCACCTGGTCGAGCAGGCATTCGAACCTGGCCAGGCAGTCGCCCTCGGTGCGGGTGACGACCTTGACGGGCAGCTCGCCGTACGCCAGATAAGGCTCGTCCCGTCGCAGGTCGAAGTCGACGCCGGACGCCCGCGCGATCGGCCCGGACACCCCGTACTGCAGAATCTGCTCGCGGGTCAGGACGCCCACGCCCCGGGTGCGGGCGCGGAAGATCTCGTTGCCCATGATGATGTTCGCGATGTCGTCCATCCCCGCGCGGACCGATGCGACGACGCTGCGGGCGCGTCCCGTCCAGCCGGCGGGCAACTCCTCCTTCAGCCCGCCCACCCGGTTGAACATGTAGTGCATGCGCCCGCCGGAGACCTCCTCCATCACGCGCTGCAGCGCCTCCCGCTCGCGGAAGGCGTAGAAGACCGGCGTGATCGCGCCCATCTCCAGTGGGTAGGAGCCCAGGAACATCAGATGGTTGAGCACCCTGTTGAGTTCGGCCAGCAGCGTCCGCGCCCACACGGCGCGGGAAGGGACCTCCATGCCCAGCATCCGTTCCACGGCCATGACCACGCCGAGTTCGCTGGAGAACGCCGACAGCCAGTCGTGCCTGTTGGCCAGCACGGTGATCTGGCGGAAGTCGCGGACCTCGAACAGCTTCTCCGCGCCGCGATGCATGTAGCCGACGATCGGCTCGGCCTCCGTGATGCGCTCGCCGTCCAGCCTCAGCCGCAGCCGCAGGACGCCGTGCGTGGACGGGTGCTGCGGGCCGATGTTGAGGACCATGTCCTCGGTGGCCAGCTCGCTCGCCCCGGCGCCCACGCCGACGATCCGCTCGGTGGTCATGGCGGGCTCCCAACCGGATTGGTCGCTGCCGTCCCTGTCACGCCTCACATCGTGCCATGCTCGGAGGCTCGCGGTAGTCCGGGCGTTTCCTGTTGACTGGTCCCTGTAGTACCCGGGCTCATCCCGACCAGCCTTGTCTCACACCCTTGTACGAGCAGCCATCCGCAAGCGACAGAGCATCCATGAACCCAAGACGAGTGCCCGTCGCCGGAGCGTCATGAACGCGGGCCACGAGCAGCAGCCACCCCAGCCCGGACCGTACCCGGGGCCGCACCACGGCGCGCAGCCTCCTCAGCCGGGCATGCAGCCGCATTTGGCGCCACCGGCCGATCCGGTCCCCGGTGCCCACGCCGCCCCCATGCAGGCGTCCCCCTACCCGGCCGACCAGGCGTTCGAGCCCGGCGGGGGGCTGCCCTGGTCGCACATCTCTCGGCGTTTCACCTGGCATCGTGGCCTGATGGCGACGCTGACCGGCGTTCCGGTGGGGTTGATCGGGGCGTTCGTGGTGTTCCGCGGCGTTGGGACGATCGGGATGGTCCTCTGGGGGGCGACGGTGCTGCTGGGGGTCGTCGTCGCCTGGATCGTGGCCGAGCTGGCGTACCGCTCGTACGGGTACGCCGAGCGCGCCGACGACCTGATCGTGACGCAGGGCGTGTTCGTCAAGCGGCTGATCGTCGTCCCGTACGGGCGCATGCAGTTCGTGGACGTGACCGCGGGGCTGCTGGAGCGCTGGATGGGTATCGCGACCGTCCGCATGCACACCGCGGCGGCGGCGACCGACGCCGAGATCCCCGGACTGCCCGCGGCCGAGGCCGCCCAGCTACGCGACCGGCTGGCGCAGAAGGGTGAAGAGCGGAGCATGGGCCTATGAATGGGATCTTCCCCAGAAAGGGCCAGAAGGGCGGCAGGGCCGTTTGGGGGATCTCCCCCAGGGGGAAGGCATGACGGGGCCTTACTACGGGTCGTCTGGTGGGCAGCCGCCTTATGGGCCCTACGGGCCTTACGGGCCGCGTCCGCCGTACGGTCCCTACGGGCCACGTCCGCCCGGACCGCCTTATCCGGGGAGGCCGCCCTATGGTCCTGGTCCGTACGGGCCGCCACAGCCGCCCTATGGCCAGCCGCCTTACGGTTACCGTCCCGCCCCGCCACCGGTGCGTTTCTCGGAGGGGACGCACCGGCTGCACCCGGTGACCGCGATCCTCCGGGCGTTCACCATCCTGGTCGTCTATTTCGTCCTGCTGGGTTTCCCGCTGCTCCTGACCCAGACCGAGGAGGGCATCGCGCTGATCCTCTCCCCTGAGGTGATCGCGCGGTTCCTGATCGTGTCGGTGCCGTTCTTCGTCCTGGCGGTGGTGGCGGGCCTGTGGGGATGGCTGGCGCTGCGGTTCCATGTGGACGGGGACGAGGACGACCTCGTGGTGGAGACCGGCCTGCTGCGCAAGCGCAAGCGGCGGATCCCGCTGTCCCGCGTGCAGGCGATCGACGTGGTCCGTCCGCTGATGACGCGGATGTTCGCGCTGGCCGAGGTGCGGGTGGAGCTGGCGGGCGGCGCGCAGAGCGAGATCTCGCTGCGTTACCTCGGGCGGCACGCGGCCCAGCAGTTGCGGGCCGAGCTGCTGGCCCGCGCCGCCGGGCTGCCGGGGCACACTCCCGAGGCCCCGGAGCGGCCGATCTGGCGGGTGCCGTTCGGGGCGCTGCTGGGTTCGCTGGTCCTCAAGCTGCCGGTGCTGGGCACCGGGCTGCTGTTCGTGTTCTCGCTGATCTTCCTGTTCTCCTTCCTGGAGGGCGGGATGCTGGTGGTGCTGGTCCTGACGCTGCTGGGGCTGATCAGGGGTGTGATCGCGCCGCTGGTGATGTACGCCAACTTCACGGTGGCGATGTCGCCCGACGGCGTTCGGCTGCGGTACGGGCTGCTGGAGACGCGGATGCAGACGTTGCCGCCGGGACGGGTGCAGGCGGTCGGTCTGGTGCAGCCGTTGCTGTGGCGGGCGTTCGGCTGGGTGAGGATGGACGTGACCGTGGCCGGGTACGCGGGGGAGCGGCAGGCGTTGTCGTCGGTGCTGCTGCCGCTGGCGCCCCGCCATGTGGCCGTGTACCTGACCTCGCAGATCTTCCCGGGTGCCAATGTGGACGCGGTGCCGCTGCTGCCGGCCTCGTCCCGTGCCGCGTCGGCGGCGAGCGGGGACGGCGCCGGCACCGATGACGTGATCTTCGTGGTGCGGCGGGGGCTGTTCTGCCGCCGCACGGATGTGATCGCGCATGCCAGGGCGCAGAGCGTGCGGCTCACGATGAACCCGTTGCAGCGGCTCCTCAAGCGGGCCACCGTCCATGTGGACGCGCCGCCCGGCCCCGTCCAGGTGTCCGCGGCGGGCCGTGACCTGGGCGAGGCGCGTGCGATCGTGGAGTCCACCGCCGGTCGTGCGCTGGCGGCGCGCCGCACTTCGGGCGACCCCGGCCGCTGGGCCGCCCGCTAGGACCGGCACGCCCGCCACCCGGTGCTGACCAGGTCGGCGGCGCGGCTATCGTGCCCGTTATGAGTGAAGCGGCCTATGACCCCTGGTCACCGGATTTCGTGGCGAACCCGTACCCGGCGTTCGCCACGCTGCGCGCCGAGCGGCCGGTGTTCTTCCACGAGCCCACCGGCCAGTGGGTGATCTCCCGGTACGCGGATGTGGACGCCCTGCTGCGCGACCGCCGGCTGGGCCGCTCGTACCTGCATGTGGCGACCCACGAGGAGTTCGGCAGGGAGCCCGAGCCGGAGTTCCTCAAGCCTTTCTGGGGTCTGATCCGGGCGGGGATGCTGGACGTGGAGCCGCCCGTCCACACGCGGTTGCGGCGGCTGGTGTCCAAGGCGTTCACCGCGCGGATGGTGGAGGGGCTGCGGCCGATGATCCGCGGGCTGGCGGAGGAGCTGGCCGGGGCGCTGGTGGCCAAGGGCGGCGGCGATCTGCTGGCGGAGGTGGCCGAGCCGCTCCCGGTGAACGTGATCGCCGAGATGCTGGGCGTCCCGGAGGAGGACCGGCCGCTGCTGCGTCCCTGGTCGGCCGATATCTGCGGGATGTACGAGCTGAACCCGTCGCCGGAGGCGCAGCGGGCCGCGGTGCGCGCGGCGGTCGAGTTCTCCGGCTACCTGCGGGGCCTGGCCAGGGAGCGGCGCGCGGCGCCCCGCGACGATCTGATCAGCGCGCTGGCCCAGGTGGTGGACGAGGAGGGCGACCGGCTGACCGAGGACGAGCTGATCGGCACGTGCGTCCTGCTGCTGAACGCCGGGCACGAGGCGACCGTGAACGCCACCGGCAACGGCTGGTGGGCGCTGTTCCGCGAGCCCGGCGAGCTGGCACGGCTGCGGGACGACCCGGCGCTGGTCCCGTCGGCGGTGGAGGAGCTGATGCGCTTCGACACCCCGGCGCCGATGTTCGAGCGGTGGGTGCTGGAGGACGTCGAGGTCGGCGGGGTGACGATCCCGCGCGGCCAGGAGGTGGCGTTGCAGTTCGCGTCCGCCAACCGGGATCCGGCGGTCTTCGCCGACCCCGACCGCCTGGACCTGGCCCGCGATCCGAACCCGCACATCACGTTCGGGCTGGGCGTCCACTACTGCCTGGGCGCGCCGCTGGCCCGGATCGAGCTGGCCGAGTCGTACCGGGCGCTGCTGCGGCTGGCGCCCGGGATGCGGCTGGTCGCCGAGCCGCGCTGGAAGCCCGGCTTCGTCCTGCGCGGCCTGCGGGAGCTCCAGGTCGAGATCTGATCAGCGGGCGGTCCGCGTGCCGGTGCCCGATGGTTGGGACAGGCGCGACAGGACGCCCGGGACACCGATTCCCGTGCTCTGCACCAGCCAGCCGAAGCCGCCGAGCCCGCCGGGGTCGATGAGCTCGGCCTCCTCGCCCGCGTGGCTGAGCGCGGCGAGGTAGGCGGGCGGGTCGGTCCGGGCCAGGTCGAGCGGGGGCCGCGCGCCGGTGACGCCGAGCGCGCGCAGCGCCTCCCGCTGGGTGGTGAGCACGGTCTCGGTCGCCCCCGCGCCCTCGCCCGCCACCACGCAGGCGTCCAGGGCGACATGCGCGGTCACGTCGCAGGACCCGTCGGGGACCGCGGGGACGGTGGCGCCGTCGCGGTAGCCGGTCAGCGTTCCGTACGCGGGACGGGCGGCCCGGGTGTGGAAGTAGTCCATCGCCACCGCGAGACCGCGGCGCAGGCGCTCCACGACGGCCGCCCACGCGGCGCAGCGGGTCCTGCCGATCTCGGCGCGGTCTCCCGGCTCCCGCAGAGGCCACCAGCGTTCCAGCCAGTCGGCGTCGTCGGGGCAGGGAAGGGGGCCTGGACGTTCCGCGCCGGTCGCCGGATCGACCAGCACGGTCCGCGGCCCGTCAGGGGTCCGCTCGACCACGTCGAGCGGCACGTTGTCCAGCCATTCGTTGGCGATGACCATGCCGGTGATCTCGGCGGGCAGGTCGTCCCGCCACCGGATCCGTCCGGGGATGCCCGGCGGGCGCGGCGCGAGCTCGACCGCCGTGAGGACGAGCCGCCGGTCCAGGTCGGCCGGGACGCATCCGGCGATGCCCGCCAGGAGCCGGCCGCTGCCCGCGCCGACGTCCACCAGATCGATCCGCGCGGGACGGCCCAGCGCCTCGTCCACCTCGGTCAGCAGCCGCGCGAGGGCCCCGGCGAACCGGCCGGAGGCGTGGACGGAGGTGCGGAAGTGCTCGGCGGGGGATTCCCCGCGCCGGTAGAAGCCGCCCGGCCCGTACAGTGCCCGCTCCATCGCGGTTCGCCACGTCACCCACGCCGCCACAACTGCGACGGTACCGCTCTGGACGCGCCGGTCGTGCACGGCGGGGCCGCGCCTCAGGCCGTCCCCAGGTCGCACATGGGTCAGCCCTGAGACTGATCCGGGACGAGCCACGCGAACGTACCCTTCCATCCATGGCTGGGAGGATCTGGAACTGGTGCCGCGGGATCACGCCGCTGGTCGACCTGTTCCTGGCCTCCCCGCTGTTCCTCCTGTCACTGGGCTACTTCACCGGGCCCGGCTTCGGCCTCAGCGTGAGCGCCTTCGTGCTCATCACCGCCGCCCTGCTGCTGCCGCTGGTGTTCCGCCGCACCTATCCCCGGACGGTGTTCGCGGTGGTCAGCCTGGTGTCGTTCGTCCAGGTGATGCTGGCGCCGACACCGGTGGTGGCGAACGTGGCCGTGCTCATGGGCCTCTACACGGTCGCCGCGGGCCCCTCGTTCCGCTGGGGGCTGGCCGCCCTGGGGGTGGGCCAGCTCGGCGCCGTCCTGGCCGTCCTGAGGTTCGTGAGCGGCGAGACCGACCGGCTCAGCAACCTCGTCGCCCTCTCGGCGATCGTGGCCGGGACCTGGCTGCTCGGGCTGCACATGCGGACGCGGCGGGCGTACCTGCGCTCGGTGGAGGAACGGGCGGCGCGGCTGGAACGCGAGCGCGACACCGAGGTGCAGATCGCGATGGCCGCCGAGCGCGCGCGGATCGCCCGCGAGCTGCACGACGTCGTGGCGCACAACGTCAGCGTGATCGTGGTGCAGGCGGACGGCGCCTCGTACGCCATCGAGACCGACACCGCGCGGGCCAGGGCGGCGCTGGAGGCGATCTCGGCGACCGGGCGGCAGGCGCTGGCCGAGATGCGCCGGATGCTGGGCGTCCTGCGGGAGAGCGACGACGCGGGCTCGTACACGCCGCAGCCGGGCGTGGCGCAGCTGACCGAACTGGTGGAGCAGATCCGCGCCTCGGGGCTGCCGGTGGAGTTCGCGGTGGAGGGCGTGCCGCTGGAGATCTCCCAGGGCCGCCAGCTTACGATCTTCCGGATCGTGCAGGAGGCGCTGACCAACACGCTCAAGCACGCCGGTCCCCGCGCGACGGCGCGGGTGCTGCTGCACTACGGCGACGACGCGATCGAGGTCCGGGTGACCGACGACGGCCGGGGAGCGGCGGCGCTGGACGACGGCAGCGGCCACGGGCTGCTGGGGATGCGGGAGCGCGCGGTGGTCTACGGCGGCGAGGTCGCGGCCAGGCCGCGCGTCGGCGGGGGCTTCGAGGTGATCGCGCGGATCCCCGTCCAGGAGGAGGCGGCGCGCGAGCGCGCACGGCGCGAGGAGGTGCGGCGGTGAGCGACCCGGACGAGCCGGGCCCGGTCCGGGTGCTGCTGGTGGACGACCAGGAGCTGGTCAGGACGGGCTTCTCGATGGTCCTGGACGCCCAGCCCGACATCGAGGTGGTGGGCGAGGCGTCGGACGGCGCGCAGGCGCTGGACAGGCTGCGGACCGTCCCCGCCGACGTGGTGCTGATGGACGTGCGGATGCCGCGGATGGACGGCATCGAGGCCACCCGCCGCATCACCGCCGGCGACGGACCGAAGGTGATCATCCTGACCACCTTCGACCTGGACGAGTACGCGTTCGCCGCGATCAAGGCGGGCGCGGCCGGCTTCCTGCTCAAGGACGCGGGGCCGCGACAACTGGTGGAGGCGATCAGGTCGGTGCACTCGGGGGACGCGGTGGTCGCGCCCAGCACCACCCGGCGGCTGCTCGACCGGTTCGCCGTCCACCTGCCGGACACCGAGCGGGCGGCGAGCGGGAGCCTGGAGACGCTGACCGCCCGCGAGGGCGAGGTGCTGCGGCTGGTGGCCCGCGGGCTGTCCAACGCGGAGATCGCCGAACGGCTGTACGTCTCCGAGGCCACGGTCAAGACGCATATGGGACGGATCCTGATGAAGCTGGGCCTGCGCGACCGGGTCCAGGCGGTGGTCTTCGCGTATGAGACGGGTCTGGTCAAGAGCGGGCAAATCGATGACGCTGGGTAACGTGTGGATTACTTTCCGATGACCGTTCGCCTTCGGTCATGAGAAGGGCTTGGCGTTACCAATCAGTAGTTGGATAACTACCGTACGTAGCGCCACCCGCGCGGGCGGCGCGCACGATGTCAATTCCGCGGGGCCCAGCCGGGGCTCCGCACGTACGGGAGGGTTGCACGTGCTCAAGAAGCTCACTGCCACAGGCGTTCTCGCCTTCGCCGTCACCGGCGCGGCCATGGCCGCCGCGGCGCCCGCCAACGCCGGGACCGGCAACAACGGCGTCAACGTCCTGTCCGGCAACCAGGTGATCGCGCCGGTCACGGTGGTGACCACCGTCTGCGGTAACGCGATCAACGCCGTCACGGTGCTCTCCGGCGCGGTGGGCACCTGCGGCGACGAGGTCAAGGGGCACTACCGCTGATTCGGTCGGCCCCTCGACCCTGACCGGGGCGCCGGAGACTCGCACGGGGGGTCTCCGGCGCCTCGCCGTTTCCGGCGGGCCCTCGCGTGATCAGCCTGCGAGCGGACGGCGTCGTACGACTCAAGTCGTACACGGGGGCCGCCGTCCGTCTTGGCGGCGACGCCGATCGCAGCCGCGGGGGCGATGGCACGGCGGGCCGCGGTTCCTAGCGTGGGAGCGGTCGTCAGGCCCCCGCCCGCCGGGGGCTCGCACCGAGGAGCCAACCACCATGACCAGTACGTTCACCGGCCCGCCCGGGGAGGCGCCGAGCGCCGGGGCGGCCTCCGCGGCGGTGTCGGCCATCGACGTCGCCAAGGTGTACGGGACGGGCGACGCGGCCGTCCACGCCCTGCGCGGGGTGACCGTCGGCTTCGCCGGCGGCGCCTTCACCGCGATCATGGGGCCGTCCGGGTCCGGGAAGTCCACGCTGATGCACTGCCTGGCCGGGCTCGACACCGTCAGCGGCGGCCGGGTGCTGCTGGGCGACGCCGACCTCACCCGGCTGGGCGACCGGCGGCTCACCCTGTTGCGCCGCGAGCGCGTCGGGTTCGTGTTCCAGGCGTTCAACCTGCTGCCCACGCTGACCGCCGAGGAGAACATCCTGCTGCCGCTGAGGATGGCCGGGCGCCGGCCGGAGCGTGCGTGGTTCGACCAGGTCGTGGACGTGGTCGGGTTGCGGGACCGGCTGCACCACAGGCCCAGCGAGCTGTCGGGCGGCCAGCAGCAGCGGGTCGCGTGCGCGCGGGCGCTGGTCTCCCGCCCCGACGTGATCTTCGCGGACGAGCCGACCGGCAATCTGGACTCCTCCTCCGGCGCCGAGGTGCTGGGCTTCCTGCGCACGTCCGTCCGGGAGATGGGGCAGACCATCGTGATGGTGACGCACGACCCGGTCGCCGCCTCCTACGCGGACCGGGTGGTGTTCCTGCGGGACGGCCTGGTCGTCGGCGAGCTGACCGAGCCCACCGCGGCGACCGTCCTCGACCGCCTCAAGCACCTGGGCGGCTGAGCGATGCTGCGCACCACACTGGCGGGCCTGCGGGCTCACAAGCTGCGGCTGCTGCTGACGGCGGCGGCCATCACCCTCGGCGTGGGGTTCATCGCGGGCACCTTCGTCCTGACCGACACGCTCGACCGGGGCATCCAGCGGGACTTCGCCCAGTCGGCGGGCAAGGTGGACGCCGCGGTGCTCCCTCCCGGCGGGATCGCCGAGGGGGGCGAGGACGCCGAGGGACTGCCCGCGAGCCTGCTCGCGAGGGTCCGCGCCGTGCCGGGCGTGACCGACGCCCAGGGCATCGTGCGCGGGAACGCCCCGCTGGTCGGCCGGGACGGCAAGGTCGTGGGCGACGTCCCGACCCTCGGGGTGTCGGTCCTGGGCGGCCGGTTGCAACGCCAGGAGCTGGACCGGGGCCGCGTGCCGTCCGGGCCTGGCGAGGCCGTCATCGACACCGGTCTCGCCAAGCGCGAGGGGTTCGCCGTCGGCGACACGATCACCGTGCTGGACCCCGGTGAGCGTCCGCGCCGGTTCGCCCTCGTCGGCCTCGTCGACCTGGGGCTGGACGCCGACGCGAGCAACCGCGGCGTGGTCGGCTTCGATCCCGCCACGGCCGCCCGGATGACGGGTGAGACCACGTACGACGAGATCGACGTGATGGGCGCGACCCCGGCCGCGGTCAAGCGGGTCGTGGGACCGGCGGGCGAGGTCCTCTCCGGCTCGGCGCTGGCCGACCGGCTGGCGCAGACGGCGGGCGCCGACACCACGGTCATCCGCGCGGGCCTGCTGCTGTTCGCGCTGGTCGCGATGCTGGTGTCGGCCGTGGTCATCTACAACACCTTCGCCATCCTCGTCGCGCAGCGGACGCGGGAGATGGCGCTGCTGCGCTGTGTCGGCGCCACCCGCCGCCAGATCTTCGGCGGCGTGGTCCTCGAAGCGTTCGTCGTGGGCCTGGTCGGCTCCCTGCTCGGCCTGGCGGCGGGCCTCGGCCTGGGCGCGGGAACGCTGCTCCTGCTGAACGCCTCCGAGTCGATCGGCCCCGGCATTTCCGTGGGCGAGGTCGCGCTGACGCCCCTCGCCGTGGTGGTGGGGCCGGCGGTGGGCGTGATCGTCACCGTCCTGTCGGCGCTTCTCCCGGCGCGCGCCGCCACGCGGGTCGCGCCGGTCGCGGCGCTGCGCTCCGAGCCGGAGCCGGGCAGCGCCAGGTTCCGGCTCGGTTGGCCGCGGCTGGCCGTGGCCGTGCCGCTGGGCGGGATCGGCGCGGCGGGAGCCCTGTACGGCGCGCTGAGCATGGACAAGGGCTCCTCCGCGATGTACGTGGTCGCGCTCTCCGGCGGCCTGGTCTTCATCGCCGTGGTCGCGCTGATGCCGGCACTGATCCGTCCCCTGGGCCGGCTGGTCGGCGCGCCGCCCGCGTGGGCGACCGGCGTGCCGGGCCGGCTGGCCGTGGAGAACGCCCGCCGCACACCGAAGCGCACCGCGACCACCACCATCGCCCTCACCATCGGCGTCGGGCTGATGTCCCTGTTCGCGGTGATCGCGGCCAGCGGCAAGGCGCAGGCCGACCAGCGGCTGGCCGAGCAGTTCCCGGTGGACTTCCAGCTCCAGCCCCAGCTCTCCACCGGGAGCCGGATGCCGCACGCCCTGGCCGAGGCGCTCCGCACCCGTCCCGAGTTCTCGGCGGTGATCGAGCAGCGGGGGATCAACGCCCGCGTCGGCGAGAGGGAGGGCCGGGTCATCACGTTCACCGACGGAGCGCTCGGCGGAGTGATCAAGCCGGAGTTCGAGAGCGGCTCCCTGCGCGACCTGCGTCCCGGCACCGCCCTGGTGGACGCCGGCACCGCCAAGGCGCGCGGGCTGCGCACCGGCGGTACCGTGACGATCACTCCGAGCAGGGGTCCGGGCGCCCGGCTCACGGTGGCCGGGATCTACGGCTCCGACACGCCGTTCAACGGCGTGGTCCTGACCGGCGCCGACTTCGACCGGACCTTCGAGGTCGGGGACCCGTCCCGGATCTTCGTCAAGGCGGACGCGTCCATACCCGCCGACCGCGCCCGGATCGCCGTGGAGGAGGCGTCCCGCCCGTACCCGACCGCCAGGGTCATCTCGCAGGCGGAGCTCAGGGAGGCGTTCACCGGCGCCATCGACACCATCCTGATGATCTTCGGTGCCCTGCTGGGGCTGGCGATCGTGATCGCGCTGTTCGGCATCGCCAACACGCTGACGCTGTCGGTCGTGGAGCGCACCCGCGAGTCGGCGCTCCTGAGGGCGCTGGGCCTGACCCGGCGCCAGCTACGCCGGATGCTGTCCGTGGAGGCGGTGGTCATGGCCGTGATCGGGGCGCTGACCGGAGTGGTGCTGGGCGTGGCGTTCGGATGGGCCGCGACCCGGGCCATGGCCGAGTCCGCGGTCTTCGCCCTCCCCTTTTCGCAGATCGCCGGCTTCACGGCGCTGGCGGGAGTGGCGGGCGTGCTGGCCGCGGTCCTCCCGGCCCGCCGGGCCGCCCGAGCCTCGATCGTGCGGTCCCTGTCCTACGACTAGGCGGGACGAACTCAGCCCCACCGCCCGTACGGGTGGGCGGTGGGGCTGAGCCGTTGGCGGAGCGAGGGGGTCCTCACTCCGCGTGACCGACGCTACTCAGAGTTATCTTTCGCAGGTAGGAAAGGGCAAGACTTCGTGGCAAGCCACCGAGAAATATGGCGCCGCCGCCAAGGGTTCTGTAACGTCCGGTAGCCGGACCCTTGCCGGATGGTCAGCAACAACCTCAACCCGCCCGCTCAACCACGAACGGCGCCCAAGCGTCGCGATCGCGACCGGAGGGCAGGGGCGAGCGAAGCGAGACCCTGATCGCGAAGCGGTGCCGGAGAAGGAGGGCGGCCGACGCCCGACGCCGTAGGCATCGCCCATGAGCACAGCGCGGCTTGCGCTTGCATAAGCTAGCACCGTCCGGTACCTGGCTGAGGACTGGAACGAGGTCAATGGATCGAGAGCCCACGCCGCCGTCCGGCACGCCCGGGAACGGGGGCCGTCCCGAGGATCGTCCCGCGCGGCTGGCGGTCGGGATCGTCGGCGCGGGACGTGTCGGCACGGCGCTGGGGGTCGCGCTCAATCGCGCGGGTCATCGGGTGGTGGCCGCCGCCGCGGTCTCCGACCGGTCGCTGCGGCAGGCCGAGGCGCGGCTGCCGGGCGCGGTCCTGGGCACGCCGCAGGAGGTCGTCCGGGCCGCCGATCTGGTGTTGCTGACCGTGCCCGATGACGCGCTGGCGGATCTGGCCGCGGGCCTGGTGGCCACCGGGGTGCCGGTGGAGGGGAAGCTCGTCGCGCACACCAGCGGCCGGTACGGCGTCGGGGTCCTGGAACCGATCACGAGGGCGGGCGGGCTGCCGCTGGCCCTGCATCCGGTGATGACGTTCACCGGCCGTCCCGACGACGTGAACCGGCTGACCGGCATCGCGTTCGGGGTGACCGCGCCCGATCCGCTGCGGCCGGTCGCCGAGGCGCTGGTGCTGGAGATGGGAGGCGAGCCGGCCTGGATCGCGGAGGACCGCCGCCCGCTCTACCACGCGGCACTCGCCACCGGCTCCAACCACCTGGTCACGCTGGTGGTGGAGGCGATGGACCTGCTGACCCGGGCGGGTGTCGCCGAGCCCGGCCGGATGCTCGGCCCGCTGCTGGGCGCGGCGCTGGACAACGCGCTGCGGCTCGGCATCGACGGGCTCACCGGCCCCGTCGCGCGCGGCGACGCGGGCACCGTCGCGGATCATGTCGCCGAGCTGGCGCAGGTGTCGCCGGAGAGCCGGGCCGCGTACGTCGCCCTGGCCCGGCTGACCGCGGACCGGGCCCTGGCGGCCGGCGTGCTCAGGCCCGAGGACGCCGAGCGGCTGCTGGAGGCCCTGGCGGACTGATCCGGGGACCCGAAGTGTGACCGGCACTCGTGGAGAGGCCGGATCGATCGAGGAGGTTCAGTGGACACGGTGTCGTCCAGGGGGACCGGCGAGGCGCCGGTCGTCGTGCGGACGCGGGCGGAACTGGCCGCCGCGCGTTCGGAGGTCAAGGGCACTCTGGCACTGGTGCCGACCATGGGCGCCTTGCACGAGGGCCACCGGTCGTTGATGCGGCATGCGCGGGAGAAGGGCGACACGGTGGTGGTGAGCATCTTCGTGAATCCGCTGCAGTTCGGCCCGGACGAGGACTTCGACCGCTACCCGCGCACGTTCGACGACGACCTGGCGGCGTGCACCGCGGAAGGCGTGGATCTGGTGTTCGCGCCGTCCCGCGAGGTGATGTACCCGCACGAGCCGCAGGTGACGATCAGGTCGGGGCCGATGGGCGAGGTGGTCGAGGGCGCGGCGCGGCCGGGGCACTTCGACGGGATGCTGACCGTGGTGATGAAGCTGTTCCAGCTCGTCCGCCCCGATGTGGCGTTCTTCGGGCAGAAGGACGCCCAGCAGCTCGCCATGATCCGCCGGATGGTCGCGGATCTGGACGTGCCGGTGCGGGTGGAGGGCGTCCCGACGGTACGGGAGCCGGACGGCCTGGCGCTCTCCAGCCGCAACCGCTATCTGTCGCCCGAGGAGCGGAAGACGGCGCTGGCGCTGTCGCGGGCGCTGCGGGCGGGCGAGGAGGCCGCCGAGGCCGGGCCGGACGCGGTGGTACGCGCCGCCAGGGCCGTCCTGGACGAGGCGGTGACCGCCGATCCGCCGCTGCGCCCGGACTATCTGGTGCTGGTGGATCCCGCCACGTTCACCGAGGTCGGCGGCTCCTACTCGGGGCCGGCGGTGCTCGCCGTCGCGGGACGGGTCGGCACCACCCATCTGATCGACAACGTGCCGCTGCGCTTCGGCCCTTCGGCCGCCTGAGGAGGGTCCGATGTTCCGGACGATGTTCAAGTCGAAGATCCACCGTGCCACCGTCACCCAGGCCGACCTGCACTACGTGGGGTCGCTGACGGTCGACCGGGACCTGATGGACGCCGCGGACCTGCTGCCCGGCGAGCAGGTGCAGGTGGTCGACATCGACAACGGCGCCCGGCTGGAGACGTACCTGATCGAGGGGGAGCGCGGCTCCGGCGTGATCGGGATCAACGGCGCCGCGGCCCGGCTCGTCCAGCCCGGCGACCTGGTGATCATCATCAGCTACGCGGCGATGAGCGACGCGGAGGCCCGCGCGTTCGTGCCGAAGGTCGTCCATGTCGACCGGACCAACTCGATCATCGCGCTCGGCGACGACCCCGCCGAGCCGGTCCCGGGCTCGGACCAGGTGCGCGGCGATCGGGCGGTCACCTGACGGCACCCCGCCGACGGGCCGCCCCAGGGGTTAATGTCACAATGACGAAAATCGAGCCCTGGACGGTGCGTCATGATCCCTCGTCGTTTGACCGCCCCCGAACCCGGCTGGACGCGGCCCGCCGACATCGTCGTGATCGGCTCCGGCATCGCCGGTCTGGTGGCGGCGCTGCGGTGCCGCCCGCACGGGCGGGTGCTGCTGGTCACCAAGGCGCTGCTGGACGAGGGGTCCACGCGCTGGGCGCAGGGCGGGATCGCCGCCGCCCTCGCCCCGGACGACAGCCCGGACGACCATCTGGCCGACACCCTGACGGCCGGGGTCGGGCTGTGCGACGAGGCCGCCGTCCGCGTCCTGGTCACCGAGGGCCCGGACGCGGTGCGGCGGCTGATCGAGCTGGGCACCGAGTTCGACCGGGAGGACGACGGCGGCATCGCGCTGGCCCGCGAGGGCGGCCATCACCGGCGGCGGATCGCGCACGCGGGCGGCGACGCCACCGGCGCCGAGATCAGCCGCGCCCTGCTGGCCGCGCTCAAGGAGGCGCGCGTCGAGGTGATCGAGCACGCGGTCGTCCTCGACCTGCTCAAGGACGGGGACGGCCGCGCCGCCGGGGTCACCCTGCACGTGATGGGCGAGGGCCAGCCGCACGGCGTCGGCGCGGTGCGCGCGCGAGCGGTGGTGCTGGCCACGGGCGGCCTTGGGCAGGTGTTCTCGGCCACGACCAATCCCGAGGTGTCGACCGGTGACGGCGTGGCCCTGGCGCTGCGTGCCGGTGCCGCGGTGACCGACCTGGAGTTCGTCCAGTTCCACCCGACCGTGCTGTGGCTCGGCGAGGGGGCGCGGGGACGGCAGCCGCTGATCTCCGAGGCGGTGCGGGGCGAGGGCGCCCATCTCATCGATCACGCCGGGGAACGGTTCATGCTGGGCAGGCACGAGCTGGCCGAGCTGGCGCCGCGCGACGTGGTCACCAAGGGGATCATGACCAGGATGCGGGAGACGGGGGCCTCGCACATGCTCCTGGACGGGCGGCACCTCGGCGCGCTCACCTGGGAGCGGCGCTTCCCGACCATCCTGGCCGCGTGCCGCCATCACGGGATCGATCCCGTGAAGGAGCCGATCCCGGTGGTCCCGGCCGCTCATTACGCGAGCGGAGGCGTCCGGACCGACCTGTACGGGCGCACGTCCGTCCCGGGCCTGTACGCGTGCGGCGAGGTCGCCTGCACCGGCGTCCACGGGGCCAACCGGCTCGCGTCCAACTCGCTGCTGGAGGGCCTGGTCTTCGCCGAACGCATCGCCAGGGCCCTGCCGGACGACCTGGCCACGCCCGGGGAGCCCGCGGAGCCCGTCCCGGGCCACGGACTGCTCTCCCCGGACACCCGTGCCGAAATCCAGCGGATCATGACCGCGCGCGCGGGCGTCCTGCGCGACGCCGAGGGACTCGCCGCCGCCGAACGGGAGCTCCACGCCCTGACCGCCCGCGAGGGCGCGCCGGGCGTCGGGTCGTGGGAGGCCACCAACCTGCACGCGGTCGCCACCGCGATCGTGACCGCCGCGCGCCGCCGCGAGGAGACACGGGGAAGCCACTGGCGCGAAGATCATCCCGACCGCGATGACACCACCTGGTCGACCCACCTGATCACCACGGTGACGCCGGAGGGGGAACTGACCACCACGAAGGGGAGCTCATGAGGGACGAACTGGAGGCCGGGCTGCGGGCGGCGGGACTCGATCCACAGGCTGTGGAGAACCTGGTCCGCGCGGCGCTGGCGGAGGACGGCGAGGCCGATGTGACCAGCGAGCCGATCTTCGCTCCGGACGACACCGCGAGCGGCGACCTCACCGCGCGCCAGGACGGCGTGGTCGCCGGGATCCCGGTGGCCGCGGTGGTGTTCGACCTGCTGGGCGTCGGGTACGTCGCCAAGGCGGCCGACGGCGACCGGGTGACGGCTGGCCAGGTGCTGCTGTCGGTGAACGGGCCCACCCGGTCCGTGCTGCGCGCCGAGCGGACGGCCCTCAACCTGCTCACCCACCTGTCCGGGATCGCGACCGAGACGCGGCGCTGGGTGGACGCCGTCGCGGGCACCAAGGCCAGGATCCGCGACACCCGCAAGACGCTGCCCGGCCTGCGCGCCCTGCAGAAGTACGCGGTGCGCTGCGGAGGCGGCGTCAACCACCGGATGGGCCTGCACGACGCGGCGCTGGTCAAGGACAACCACGTGGCCGCCGCCGGTTCGGTCACCCGCGCGTACGACGCGATCCGCGCGATCTACCCGGCGCTGCACGTCCAGGTCGAGTGCGACACGCTCGACCAGGTGGACGAGGCCATCGCGGCCGGTGCCACGTCCCTGCTGCTGGACAACATGAGCGACGAGGAGATGGCCGAGGCGGTGCGGCGCGTCGACGGGCGCGCCGAGCTGGAGGCGAGCGGCGGGCTGACGCTCGACCGGGCTCGAGACGCGGCCGTGACCGGTGTCGACTACCTTGCGGTGGGTGCGCTCACGCACTCGGCGCGCGCGTTCGACATCGGCCTTGACTTCAGCTGACCAGCGGGGACCTGATGCTGCTCACCATCGACGTCGGTAACACCCACACCGTCCTCGGCCTGTTCGAGGGCGAGGAGGTGATCGAGCACTGGAGGATCAACACCGATCCGCGGCGCACCGCCGACGAGATCGCGGTGGTCCTCCAGGGCCTGGTCCAGCAGAGCCCGCTGCTGGCCGACACCGACATCAGCGGCATCGCGCTGTGCTCCACCGTCCCGTCCGTCCTGCACGAGATGCGGGAGATGTGCCGCCGCTACTACGGCGACGTGACCGCGGTGATCGTGGAGCCGGGGGTGAAGACCGGCGTCCCGGTCCGGATGGACAACCCCAAGGAGGTCGGCGCGGACCGGATCGTGAACGCGCTGGCCGCCGTCCACCTGCACGGCGGCCCGGCGATCGTGGTGGACTTCGGCACCGCCACCACCTTCGACGCGGTGTCCGCCAAGGGCGAGTACGTGGGCGGCGCGATCGCGCCCGGCATCGAGATCTCCATCGACGCGCTGTCGCGGCGCGGCGCCCAGCTGCACAAGATCGAGCTGGTCAGGCCGCGGAGCGTGATCGCCAAGAACACGGTGGAGGCGCTGCAGTCGGGGATCATCTTCGGCTTCGCCGGCCAGGTGGACGGGATCGTGGGGCGGATGTCGCAGGAGCTGTCCGCCGATCCCGACGAGGTCACCGTGATCGCGACGGGCGGGCTGGCGCCGCTGGTGCTGGAGGAGTCGCACCGCATCGACGCCTTCGAGCCGTGGCTGACGCTGGTCGGGCTGCGCCTGATCTACCAGCGCAACACGTCCTGAGCCGGGCCCGCGGGGCGCCCTCGGGAAGTCGTTCGCGGGGCGTCCCGGCACGTCGATAGCCTTGAGCCGTGAGTGACGAGACCGATTCCACCACCGATCCCGCGTACGAGAGCCTTCCGGAGCAGATGCGCGTGCGCCGGGAGAAGCTCGACCGTCTCCGCGAGAGCGGCATCGACCCGTACCCGGTGAACTTCCCCCGCACGGCGACCCTCGCCGAGGTGCGGGAGAGATATCCCGACCTTGAGCCGGGCACCGAGACGGGCGACAAGGTGGGTGTGGCCGGTCGCGTCATGCTCATCCGCAACACCGGCAAGCTGTGCTTCGCCACCCTCCGCGACGGCACGGGCGAGCTGCAGGTGATGCTGTCGCTGGCCAACGTCGGGCAGGACCAGCTCGACCTGTGGAAGCGCGAGGTCGACATCGGTGACCACGTCGGCGTCGAGGGCGAGGTCATCACCTCCCGGCGGGGCGAGCTGTCGGTGCTGGCCGACCGGTTCGCGATCACGTCCAAGTGCCTGCGCCCGCTGCCGGAGAAGCACGCGGGGCTGACCGACCCGGAGGCGCGGGTCCGGCAGCGGTACGTGGACCTGATCGTCAACGACGAGGCCCGCGAGATGGCCCGGATCCGCAGCGCCACCGTGCGGGCGGTCCGCGACTTCTGGCACGAGGAGGGGTACCTCGAGGTCGAGACCCCGATGCTGCAGCCGATCCACGGCGGGGCGGCGGCGCGTCCGTTCGTGACGCACATCAACGCCTACGACATGGACCTGTACCTGCGGATCGCCATCGAGCTGTACCTCAAGCGGCTGGTGGTGGGCGGCATCGACAAGGTCTTCGAGATCAACCGGAACTTCCGGAACGAGGGCGCGGACTCCACGCACAACCCGGAGTTCACGATGGTCGAGGCGTACGGCACCTACCTCGACTACAACGACATGGCCGACCTGACCCAGCGGATGTACCAGCGGGCGGTGGTCGCCGCGCTGGGCACCACCGTCGTCGTCCACGGCGGCGAGGAGTACGACCTCGGGCTCGCGCGGTGGCCGCGGATCACGCTGTACGGCGCCGTGTCGGACGCGCTCGGCGAGGAGGTCACCCCGCACACCCCGCTGGAGGACGTGCGCAAGCTCGCCGACTCCAGGGAGATCCAGTGGGACCCCAAGTGGGGGCAGGGCAAGCTCGTCCAGGAGCTGTTCGAGGAGCTGGTCGAGCACACGCTGGTGCAGCCCACGTTCGTCATGGACTACCCGCTGGAGACCTCGCCGCTGACCCGGCAGCACCGGGAGGAGCCGCTGCTGACCGAGAAGTGGGACCTGATCGGGTTCGGCACCGAGCTGGGCACCGCGTACTCGGAGCTGGTCGATCCGATCGAGCAGCGCCGGAGGCTGACCGAGCAGTCGTTGCTGGCCGCCGGGGGCGATCCCGAGGCGATGCAGCTCGACGAGGACTTCCTGCGGGCCCTGGAGTACGCGATGCCGCCGACCGGCGGGATGGGCGCCGGGATCGATCGGATGATCATGGCGTTCACCGGCAAGAACATCCGCGAGACGATCCTGTTCCCGCTCGTCAGGCCGGACCGCGCGGAGTAGCGGGCGCCCATGCCCCTCTCACCGGCCTCCTCACCGGAGGGCCGGGCGGCCGCCCCCGATGGTCGCGGGGAGGGCGGAGAGGCCCCGTAGGACGAGATTGTCGCGGTAGGTGAGAGGAACGTCGGCCAGGGCCACATCGCGCTCGAAAAGGCGTCTCAGCGCGATCCGCCCCTCCAGGCGGGCCAGCGGGGCGCCGAGGCAGAAGTGGATCCCGTGCCCGAACGCCAGATGCCGGGGAGCCTCGGCGCGTCCCGTGCCGGCACCGGCGTACCGGGTGAGGTCCAGCCGGTCGGGGTCGCGGAACACGGCGGGGTCACGGTTGGCGGCCCCGAGGATCAGCAGCACCATCCCGCCCTTCGGGACGGGGGTGCCGCCGACGACCCGGTCCTCCAGCGCGGAGCGAAGCGTGAGCTGCACCGGCGGGTCGTACCGCAGCAGCTCCTCGACGGCGGCGGCCGACTCGTCCGGACGCTCGCGGAACCGGGCGAGCTGGTCCGGGTGCCGCAGCAGGGCCAGCGCCCCGTTCCCGATCAGGTTGACGGTGGTCTCGTGCCCCGCGACCAGCAGCAGGACGCAGGTGGCGAGCAGATCGGCCTCGGAGAGCACCTCGCCGCCGTCCGACACCGCCACCAGCGCGCTGAGCAGGTCGTCCCGCGGCTCGGCACGGCGCCGCGCGGCCAGCTCGGCGAAGTAGCCGGCGAACTCGGTGCGTGCCTCCTCCCGCTTCGCCAGGTCGTCGGCCGGCAGCAGGAAGTCGGGGTCCAGGCCGCGGGCGAGGGCGTCCGACCAGCCCTTGAACAGGTCGCGGTCCTCGGGCGGCACGCCCAGCAGCTCGCTGATCATGATCACGGGCAGCGGGTAGGCCAGCGCGGCGAGCAGGTCGACGGGCACGCCCTCCGGCAGGGCGTCCAGCAGGTCGGCGACCAGTTCCTCGACGCGCGGGCGCAGCCGTTCGATCAGCCGGGCGGTGAACGCCTTGCCGACCAGGCGGCGCAGCCGCGTGTGGTCGGGCGGGTCCATGGTCAGGAACGAGCGCCGGCGCGCGGGGGCGTCCCGCCAGACGACGCCCTCGGCGGGGCGATGGCCGAAACCGGGATCGCGCAGGACCTGCTCGCACAGCTCGTGCCCGGTGGTCACCCAGAGCCCCGCGGGGGTGCGGGCGAGCGAGCGGGCGGCGTCCAGCTCGCGGTAGCGGGAGTACGGGTCGGCGCGGAAGGACGGGGCGAACGGGTCGAAGCCGAGGATCTCCGCCGGCCCGATGACCTCAGTCATGCCCCAAGCATCCCGGTATTGAACGGCCTGTCAACAGCCCCGCCGCCTCGGCCGCCGCCGGGCGGGCCCGCGCTAGGCGGACTCCCGGACGATCAGCTCGGGCGTGAGGATCACCTGCCGGTGCAGGTGCGACTCGCCCTCGGCGAACTCGGCCAGCGCCAGCTCGGCGGCCTCCTCGCCGACCGCGAGCCGGGGCTGCCGGACGGTGGTCAGCGGCACCGCCGAACTGGAGGCCAGCTCGATGTCGTCATAGCCGACCACCGCCAGGTCGTCGGGAACCCGCACGCCGAGCCGGACCAGCTCGTTGACCAGCCCGATGGCCAGCAGGTCGTTGGCGCAGAACGCGCCGGTCGGCCGCGGCCTCATCTCCAGCAGGCGCTGCGCGGCGGCCTGGCCCGCGGTGGGCGACAGCCCGTCCTGCATCAGCGTCATCAGCTCGCCGATCCCCGCCTTGGCGAGGGTGCGCGCGGCGCCCTCGCCGCGCTCGGCGCACGCCGCGGGCGCGGGAGCGCCGGTGACGAACGCGATGCGCTCATGGCCGAGCGCCATCAGGTGCGCCGCCGCGATGTCGCCGCCCGCGACATGGTCGACCTGGACCGAGCACACGTCCGGCGAGGACTGGTCGATCAGCACCACCACCATGCCGGACGAGGCGCGCAGCCGTTCGATGCCCGCCGCGCCCAGCGCCACCGGGGTGATCAGCACCCCGGCCGCGTCGTGCTCGGCCAGCATGTCGAGGCTGCGCCGCTCCTTCTCGGGCGAATGGTCGCTGCTGAGCCACAGCGCGTCATGGCCGGCGTCGTACAGCGCCAGCTCGGCGCCGCGCGCCACATCCGTCGCGTACGGGTTGGTGAGGTCCTCGACCACGATGCCGAACGCGCGGGGGCGCGGCGTCGCCGCGCGCCGGTCGGAGCGTCTGCGGCCCTGACGGAGCCTGCGGGCCGACTCGTTCCGGACGAAACCGAGCTCCTGGATCGCCGCGCGTACACGGTCACGGGTAGCTTCGGCCACGAGGTCTGGCCGGTTTAGGACATTCGAAACCGTCCCAACTGAAACTCCGGCGCGCCTCGCGACCTCGCGGATGCTGCTCTGCGCCAACTCTCTCCTCGCCGACCCGGGGTCTGTTTCCGCAGGTTATCGAGCTTCCCGCCGCTGGCCCCCGAGCGAGACGTCACGATGGGTGATTATACGTGTGCACATGGTCTCCAACGGCCGCTTGACGGGCCGGATTCGGCCGCCTAGCGTTCCGAGCCGAAGCGTAGCTTGAAACGATTCACGATCTTCGTTCGCGGCCGGAACGAGGAGAATCGGACGATCTGACGGAGGGGCGGGTGGAGATGGCTGGCGGTCGAGACCCGTCCCGGCAAGGCGCTCTCCTCCCCAGCGGGGGCGCCGCCCACTCCGTCGTGGGCGCGTCCTTCGCACCCGCGGGCGCGTTCGCGTTCGGTTGGGCAACGTCTGCATCGTCACCTGGAGTTCCCCCCATGCGCCCCTCAATCGGGCCATCGGCCACCTCCGGCCAAGCGCGCGCTTCGGCAAAGGGAATCGATGATCTCAGTCCGGAGAGCCGGACCCGGCAACCAACGCGACCAAATCGAGGCCTACCCGTGCCTGTGTAGCGGACGGCTGCATCCCCGCGGTCATCACCACGGACGAGGGAGGACGGAGTGGAACAGGCCACACTCGCACGTCGCACCGACGATCTGCGACTGAACGAGGAGGAGATCCGACTGCTCGCGCAGATCGCCAGCGGTGTCACAGCCGATGTGGCGGCACGCAAGCTCGAGCTGAGCGCACGGACCCTGCGGCGGAGGCTGCGGACCATCTGCGACCGGCTCGAAGTGAACACGCCGATCGAGGCCGTTGTGTGGGCGGCCCGCAGGCAGCTCATCTAGGACACGAACCCAGCCAGGGTTCACGCCCCGCCCGCCGGGAGGATACGGGCGCAGGACGAGCGAACACGGCAAGACAGAACGACCGGCAACAGAAGTAGGCGAACTCCGTCCGCCCCCGTTGCGGCGACGCCGCCCCCTCGCAGGTAGGTCCCTGCCGATGCGTCGCCGCGGACGTGGTTCCACGATCATCCTGGCTAAGGCCCCCCGCCGCATTCCTCCCGCTCCTCCGGGGCCGCCGGCGAAGACCGTTCCACCGCTCCCGATCTCGGGCGATCGCCCGAGTGGTGTCGGGCTGCGTTCGACCGGTGTCAGCAGATCTCAGGCGACGCGGACGGCGCCCGCGAACGGCCTGCCGGCCATCGGGGAGATCTTGACGACGTCCCCGGTCTGCGGGGCGTGCAGCATCTTCCCGCCGCCCACGTACATGCCCACGTGGTGCAGGTCGGAGTAGAAGAACACCAGGTCGCCCGGCTGGAGCTGGCTGCGGGAGATGTGCGTGCCCGCGTTCCACTGGCTGCCGGTGTAGTGCGGGAGGCTGATGCCGACCTGCCGGTACGCCCACATGATCAGTCCGGAGCAGTCGAAGGCGTTCGGGCCCGAGGCGCCCCAGACGTACGGCCGCCCGATCTTGCCCATGGCCAGCCGGAGCGCCTGCGCGGCCTTGCCGTCACCGATGACGGGGAGCCGGGCCAGTTCCGTGGGGTCGCGCTTGACGAGCGTCCCGCGGACCTTCTCGTACAGGGCGGTGACCTTCTTGCGCTGCGCGTTGAGGTCGGTGCGCAGCTTCTCGACCTGGTCGGCGCGGTTCTGGGCGGCCTTGCGGGCGCGCTGGGCGGCCTGCATCGCCTGGAGCATGCCCGCGACCCGGGTGCCGTCCTGGGCGGCGAAGAAGTGCAGCGTGGCGGCCTGGTCGAGGACGGCCTGCGGGTCCCGCGCGGAGAGGAACTGGGCGGTGGGGTCGGCGCCGCCCTTCATGTAGCTGGTGGCGGCCAGGGTCCCGACCTTCTCGCGGAGCCCGGAGAGCGCCTCCTCCTGGCGGCGGGCGTTGTCGGCGGCGACCTTGGCGGCCCGCTGCGACTGCTGGAGCTTGACGCGCAGCCCGTTGTACTGCTCGGTGAGCTGTTCGAGCTGGTCGGCGAGCTTGTACGCCTGGGCCCTGAGGTCCTTGGTGGACGGCTCCGGGTCGGCGTGCGCGGCGACCGGCTGGAGCACCGCCGTGGTCGCGATCAGAGCGCCCGCGACGGTGATCCGGAGCCCGGCCGCGGCCTTCCGGCGGGAAACGGATCCCGGGCGGCGGGGGACGGATCCAGAACCGCGCGACGAGTGACCAGGGCGCGACGACTCCACCAAATCTCCTCTCCTTCCACCGCCTACCGGGTTAGCTGACGGGTTCGGGCAAGGAGCGGCCCGTCCGCGGGTCGCGCGGATTAACCCCCCGGCTCCGGCCCGGTGTCCTCCCCGAGCGGCCGAAGTGGTGGGTCCCCGGTTCCCGGAACGCTGGCGGCGCCCCGCGGATTCGGCGGTACGGCCGCATGCGACGGCGGCCGGATGTCAGCGCAGGAGACTAACGGAGCGGGCGGGTGCTGCCAACCGGAACACCGGAAATCCTCGGTGAAACCGGGCGATTCAGATGCAGTTGGGGCTGTTGAGGGAGCAGTGATGTGTTATGGGCCACTTCGCACCGCCTGACCGGCTGGTCGTCCGCGCCGGGGCGCAGCCGCGTCACCTGGTCCGATAGCGTCGGCTGTTTGTGGATGTGGTGATCAGGCGTGCCCGTACCGCGGACGTCCAGGAGATCAGCCGGCTCATCGGCCAGTACGCGGGTTCGGGCCGCCGGATGCTGCGCAAGAACACGGTGGAGCTGTACGAGGACGTCCAGGAGTTCTGGGTCGCCGAGATCGCGGAGGCCGCCGGGGGGCGTCCCGGACGGGTGGTCGGGTGCGGCGCGCTCCACGTCATGTGGGAGGACCTGGCCGAGGTCCGCTCGGTGGCGGTCGACCGGGGGTACGGGGGGCGCGGCATCGGCCACCGTATCGTGACGCGGCTGCTGGAAGTCGCCCGGGAACTCGGCGTGCGGCGCGTGTTCTGTCTTACCTTCGAAGTGGACTTCTTCGCGCGTCACGGGTTCCGCCCGATCCTGGGCACCCCGGTTTCGCCCGAGGTGTACGAAGAACTCCTCCGTTCCTACGACGAAGGCGTGGCAGAGTTCCTGGACCTCGACCGGGTCAAGCCGAATACGTTGGGCAATACCCGGATGTTGCTTCGCCTGGAGGACTGACCGATGAGTAGATCCCCCCGCCGCGGCAGGCACTATCCTCAGCCGGGCCCGCCACCTCAGGGCCGGTACGGCCCTCCGCCGTCCTATCAGGGGTCGCAGTGGCAGCAGGGGCCGGCGGGAGGCCAATGGCAATCGCCTCCCCAGCAGAACTGGCAGCAGGACTACGGTTACCACGGCGCCCCCGACGTTTCCGAGGCGGCGAGCCTTCCCCTCGCGCCCATCCATCGGCGCGCCGCCGCGCGGGTTCTCGACAACGGGCTTGTGTCGGCGTTCGGATTCGCGCTCGTCGTGCCCGTCGTGATCGGGACGATCGGCCTGGGTTCGGCCGGAAGCAAGACCGAGACCGAGGGCGGTATCTGGAACTGGCCGATCCTGTTCACGCTCTTCGCCGTCCTGTCGGTGCTGCCGTTCATCTATGAGGCCGTGCAGCTCTCCCTCTGGGGCCGGACGCTCGGCAAGCGCGTCATGCATCTGGGCGTTGTCCAGGTACGGCCCGCGGGCGACGCCATTACGACGACCCAGGCGGTTTGGCGCGCCGGCATCGTGCATGTGGGCTACCAGATCGGCGTGTTCTTCTTCCTGGCGCTCGCCGTGATGGTGTGGGATTACCTCGCCTACGGAATGATGCTCGTCTGGATCGGGGCCCTGATGGCCTACCTCTGGGCGATCTGGGATCAGCCACTGCGCCAGTCCCTTCACGACCGTTTCTCCGGAACGCTGGTCATCGACGAGCGCGAGGGCTACGACGAGGGCGGGTACGGGCAGGGCGCCTACGGCGAGACCACCGAGTACCGGTACGGGGAGTAAGGCAGGGCGATGGCAGCAGCGGATCAGGCGCCCAAGGCCGACCCGCTCCCGGAAATCCCCGGCGAAGGCCCGGCGGGCCTACGGCTGGCCGAGCCCGGGCAGCGATTGCTGGCCCGGATCGTCGACACCCTGGTCGTGGGGCTGCCCGTGATCATGGTGCTCCGTGAGGTCGTGCCCGCCGGGGACGTGGAGATCGCCGCCCCTCCGGCCGTCGCGGGGCTCCTGCTGCTCTACGAGTGGGTCCAGTTGGTCTTGTGGGGACGGACGCTGGGCAAGCGCGTCGCGGGCATACACGTCGTCCCGTCGCCGCCGCACGCCGTATCGCAGGGCCCTGAGAGCGATGGAGAAGCCATCGCGTCGGCCCCTCTGGGGGTGGGGCGTTCGCTGCTGCGCTCGGCCGTCTACGCGCTTCCTATTGCCGCCCGGCCGGTTCCCGTGTTCGGTCTGATCGCCGGTCTCTTGTGGGTGGGGAACGCGGCCCTGATGTATGAGGGCACATGGCGTCAGGCGTTGCACGACCGGCTTAGCGGCACGGTCGTGGTGAGGCGCGGAGCGGCCTGACCGCACGGCGGGAACGGCTCACGACAAGCGGAACAATCCGAACAAGCCCCGACGGATCGGGATCAGACCGGTGCTTATCCGTCGTTATCCGGTATGCAGTAGAGTTGCCCGCGCCGTCAACCCCGCGACGGCAACGGATTTCGCCGACACCGCGCCCGCCGGTATCGATGTACGTCTACGGCGGACGCGATGATCAGGTTGCCGAGCGGGCCCTCGGCATGCCCCCATTCGCCGCACCACGGGCGGTCGATCCCGTTACCCCAGGGCTAATCGAAGGCTCGGGGGATGGGTGATGCCCTACCGGGCAATCCGGTGGCGGCCCGCTATTCCGGGCGGGCGGACCGTCCGGGAAAGCCCGGAGCCACCCGGAAACCGGTCCAATGCACGGTGTGCCGCCCTGGTCAGCGGGCCGCCCGGTGACATGGATCACTCAAATCCTGAGGCCCGGCAGCGGGGAGCCCGGCTCAATTCCTCGCCCGCCACGCCGGGTCGATCGCCGGTCGCCGGCGGTGGCGTATCGCCAGGTATCCCCCCACCGGATCGATTCCCCGGACGGGGGATTGCGCGGTGTTGCCGGTCGGGAAGGCGAACTTCCAGGGGAGTTCCGGCGTTCCCGCGCGTCTTGAATTGTCATCCGCGAGCAACACGGTATATCTTTGTCAACCGAATGCAGTTTGCTCCAGCTGAAAGGTCTGTCCCCATGGCACAGAAGGTTCAGGTGCTTCTCGTCGACGACCTCGACGGTGGCGAGGCGGACGAGACCGTATCGTTCTCGGTCGACGGCGCCTCGTACGAGATCGACCTGAGTAGCGCCAACGCAAAGAAGCTGCGGGATTGCCTGCAGCCGTTCGTTGAGAAGTCGCGTAAGGCCGGGACCACGAGCCGCCGCAGGCGTCAGCGCGGCGCCTCCAGCCGCGAGCGCAGCGCCGAGATCCGAGCCTGGGCCAAGGAAAACGGCATCAAGGTCAATGAGCGCGGCCGCATCCCGGCCAATGTGATCGAGAAGTACGAGGCCGCGCACTGAGACGCCTCGACGCCTCGCCTATGGGCGGCCCGCCTCCTCGCGCATGAGGGGCGGGCCGTTCGCTTGTGGCGTAGAGATCGGTGGGTTGATACCGCTCCGCGCGCGGTATCCACGTGCGGTCGGCGCCCGCCGGAAGGGCCCGCCGCCCTTCGGGGCGTCCCCTCGGTACTCGGCTCGGTGTTGCTCATGACCTGCGGAAAGGGCCCCCGTTCGCTTGGGGCGTAGCGGGAACATAGCGCACCCGTGCGGTAGTTGGATGAGACTGAACAGCGCTTTGCTGGGGAACGTCTCCTGGTGGGAGTGCACCGGGTGGCCTCCTCGGGGGCGGGCTAGTTTGTTAAGTGCCAGCACCTGCGGAAGGACAGGTTCGGACATCCCGGACTTTGCCCAACCGCTCTGTGAGGAGCGACGAGATGTTCGAGAGGTTCACCGACCGCGCGCGGCGGGTG
>NZ_JBIMPP010000029.1:0-92290 GCF_043906805.1 Actinomadura sp. SCN-SB
CGGGGGGCCGAGATGAAAACGGAAAGAACGCTGCTCAAGAAAAGGCCGAGACTCAGCGGCGAGGTGCGCCGCGGCATAGGTCTGGAGCCAGGTGTGGGGCGGCTTGCTCGGCAGCGGCGTCCGGCATGGGTCGTGGCGGGCGTGATGTTGATGGTGCTCGCGGTGCTGGTGAACGTGTATCTGTTCAACAACGCTGGTGAGCGCGTCTCGGTGGTGGTGCTGGCTCGGGATGTACCGGTGGGCCAGCAGATCTCGCGCGCTGATCTGGCTACGGGGCAGGTCGCTTTGGACGCGACGGTGCAGACGGTCCCGGGACACCAACTGGACGAAGTGGTGGGGCAGCGCGCCGCGGTCGGACTGGTGAAGGGTTCGTTGCTGGTGGCGTCGCAGGTCACTAGGCAGGTCAGCCCTGGTCCGGGGCAGGCCTTGGTGACGGTGCCGTTGAAGATCACTGAGGTTCCGCCGGGCCTGGCGCCGGGTTGGCAGGTGCGGGTGATCTCGGCACCCAACAGCGCGAGCACCTCGCTCGCTCGGGACAACGCTTTTGGCAGCACCGGTGAAGCACCGCAGGAAGCGGCGGCTCCGCCAGATGTGGCTGCGGTAGTCGATCGGGTGAGCGAGCCGAACACGGACGGATCGGTGACCGTGTCGCTGCTGGTGGCCGATAGCGAAAGCGTCGGTGTGGCCCGGCAGGCGGGGGCAGGGGCCGTGGCGTTGGTCGTGACCGCCAGAAGGGGCTCATGATGGCGCTGTACTGCCTGATCTCGCCTGGTGGGGCGCCTGGGGTGACGACCACAGCCGTAGGGGTGTCGCTGGGCTGGCCGGGGCAGGTGCTGCTGGCCGAGTGCGACCCGGCGGGCCGGCGGGTGTTGTCGGGGTTCCTGGCCGAGCGGTTGCGGCAACCGGCCGGTCCGGGCCTGCTGGGGTTGGCGATGGCGCTCCAGAATGATCCGCACGCCGCAGGAACGCTTGCGGACTACACGCTGCCGCTGACCGAGTCCGGTGAACAGCGGTTGTTGTGTGGGGTTCGTGATCCTCGGCATGTCCGCCAGGTGGCGCCGGTGTGGCGGGCGCTGGTGAAAGCGTTCCTATCCGGCGGCGGGGATGTGATCGCCGACCTGGGCCGGGTGGGGGGCGCCGAGACACCGGTGCCGGTGCTGGAGGCCGCTGATGTCGTGGTGATAGTGCTGCGCCCGACGTTGGGGCAGGTGGACGCCGCTCGTCCGCGCCTGGAGGTGCTACGGAGAGTGCTAGGCGAGGGCCCGCAGATCGGGCTGTGCCTGGTCGATGACGGCGCTTACACCGCGGCTGAGGTGAAGCGCGTGCTGGAGATTCCTGTATTCGCCGAGTTGCCATTCTCGGCCGCGGATGCTCGGGTGCTATCGGATGGCGCGGCGCCGCGGTTGACGTTCAGAACCTCGCTGCTGATGCGCAGGTTGGACAGGCTGGGGAAACGCATGCGTGAGGCCGCCAGCGAGGTCGCCGATCAGGTCGAGCAGACGCGCAAGGGTTTGGCGGTACCGGAGGCCGCCCCGTGACCGCCTCGGGATGGGTTCCACCGCCGGCCACCGCGAACACCGGCCATGGCGCGGCACCCGAACTCGGAACCGGACGGCTCTGGGCAGGCGACGTCCCGCCGATAGAGGGCCCGGCATCCGATGGCCCCGCTCCTGACTGGGCCGCGATTCGGGAGATCGCTCACAGCCTGGTCGACGTGCTCGATGACGATGTGGACCGGGGCCGGGCGCGAGAGCTGATCGAAGCGCAGGTCCGCCGGTGGGCCCACGACCAGATAGCCTCGGGACAGATGGTCCCGTCCGCGCAGGTGCAGCGGCGAATGGCAAAGGCGGTGTTCGATCACCGTTTCGGTCTTGGGCCGCTGCAGCCGTTCCTGGAACGTTCCGATGTCGAGAACATCGTGGTCAACGGCTGCAACCAGACTTGGATCACCTACACCGACGGGTCAAAGAAGCCTGGTCCGCCGGTCGC
Source organism: Actinomadura sp. SCN-SB (assembly GCF_043906805.1). Taxonomy (NCBI): domain Bacteria; kingdom Bacillati; phylum Actinomycetota; class Actinomycetes; order Streptosporangiales; family Thermomonosporaceae; genus Actinomadura; species Actinomadura sp. SCN-SB. The sequence goes on from NZ_JBIMPP010000029.1 coordinate 1,990, forward strand.
CGAGGACGACGAACGGCTGGTCGAGTGGATCCAGCTGCTGGCACGCCGGGGCAACACCGGCCGCGAATTCTCCCACGCCAGTCCGCTGCTGGATGTGGCGTTGTCCGACGGGGTGCGCTTGGCGGTGGTGCACTGGGTGTCGCGGCACCCACACCTGGCGATCCGCGTCCACCGCCTCGTCGACGTCACCCTCGAGTGGCTGACCGAGCTGGGCACCCTGACCAGGCCGCTGGAAGAGCTCTTGCGGGCGGCGATCCTGGCACGGCGGAACATCATCGTGTGCGGGGAGGTCAACTCCGGTAAGACGACCCTGGTGCGTGCGCTGGCCAACGAGATTCCCGCCGAGCAGCGAATCGTCACCCTGGAAAGCGACTTCGAGCTGTTCCTGGACGACCCGAGGTTGGCGCACCGTCACCATGACGTGGTCGCGCTCGAAGCACGCCAGGCCAACGCCGAAGGTGCCGGACTAGTCCGGCTCCAAGACCTCGTGCCCGCATGCCTGCGCCTCAACCCGGACCGGGTGATCGTGGGTGAGGCCCGCCACGGCGAGCTCGCTCCGATGTTGGAGGTGATGTACAGCGGGGCGCGCGGGTCGATGTGCACGCTCCACGTGCATCGGCCCGAGCACGTGTTCAACCGGGTCGTCCAGCTCGGTCGCCGCGCCGACCTCGGCCTCAGCCCCGAAGACCTGCACCTGATGTTCGGAATGGCCGAACCCCTCATCGTCCACATCGAACGGGACCCGTCACGCAACGCACGCCGGGTAACCGAAGTGATGGAGGTGGGGCCGCCCGCCGATTCTCCCGAGCCGACCCGCAACCACATCTTCGTCCCCGGCCCGGACGGTGCGGCGACGCCTGCAGGCGGACACGTCAGCGCCAACCTCTTGGAGGAGCTGACAGCGCACGGGTTCGATCCCGCCACATTTGAGCGCGGCGGCGCCTCCTCGGCGGGCCGGGGGTGGTCATGATGACGTTGCTGGCCGCCTCCGCAGGTATGTGCGTCGCCGCCGCTGCCCTCTGCATCATCGCGGGGGCGGCTGGCGTACCGGCACGTTCCCGGGAAGGACGTCCCCCATCACGGTTGCAGTCGATGTTGCGATTGGCTGCGTGGCCTGCTCGACGCAACCGGCTTCTAGCGGCCGTAGCGACCGGGTTGATGGTCCTCCTGGTGCTGCGCTGGCCAGTCGCCGCCCTCGCCGTTGGCGCGGCCGTCTACGCGCTGCCTCCGATGCTGTCGGGACGGGCGCCGTCGCGGCAGATCGCCAAGCTGGAAGCAATGGCGCAATGGGCGCGTCGGCTGGCGGAGATGATGGGCGCCAGCCGCGGCCTGGAACAGGCCTTGACGGACAGCGCCCGCATAGCCCCTTCCCCTATCCGCGTGCCGGTCGGCATGCTGGCCGACCGGCTCAATAACCACGCCGCCACCGAGCCGGCTCTGCGAGCCTTCGCCGACGAGCTGGACGATCCGGTCGGTGACCTGATCGCCTGCGCTCTGATCATGGCCGCCAAACGCCGCGGCCCCGGCACCCGCCGAGCACTCGCCCTGCTGGCCGACGCCGTCGACCACGAAGTCCTGGTCCGCCGTGACGTGGAAGCCGAACGCGCCAGTCTGCGCACCACCCTGCTGGTGATCGTGATCTCGGTCGGCGCCCTCAGCACCTTGTTCGCCACATCCCAAACCCTGGCCGAACCCTACGGAACCCCACTCGGACAGACCGTGCTTGCTGTGGTCGTCGCCATCTACGCCCTTGGACTCGTGTGGATGCGGCGGCTCTCGGTCCTGTCAACTGGCAGTCGGTTTCTGCACGCCCTCAACCCCTCACAGACCAGTGAGGGGGCAGCGTCGTGACCGCTCTCGCCGCGGTTGCCGGCTTGCTGGCCGCGCTCGGGATCATCGTCGTGGTCCGCGAGTTCCGGACCGCGCCACCGCGCCTTGACGCAGCCCTGTCTCGAATCCAAGCCACCCCTCTGGGCGTCCCGCCATCGACGGCGACGATCTCCGGCAGCGAACGGGTCGGACGATGGCTGGTCGACCACCTCTCCCGCCCCGCCGGAGTGCTGACGCTCCCCCGCGCCGACCTGGCCCTGCTCGGCAGGCCGGCGGAACGGTTCATGGTGGCCAAGCTGATCCTGTTCATCACCGGACTGGTCACGCCATCGGCGTTGTTCGCCCTGGTGAGTCTGATCGGCGGTGCGCCATCGTGGCCGGTGCCCGTGATCGTCAGTCTGGCCCTGGCCGTCGTCCTGGCCTTTACCCCGGACTGGAGCGTCCGCTCGCAGGCCCGCGAGCATCGCAAGGACTTTCGCTACGCCTTCACCGCCTACCTCCAACTCGTCGTCCTAGAACGCGAAGCGGGCTCCGCGCTCAACGCCGCCCTGGAGGAACCGGCCAAGACCACCGACGGCTGGGCTTTCCAGCGCATCCACCAGGCGCTCACCCGAGCACGCCACGCACAGCAGCAACCGTGGGGTGCGCTGGCCCGGCTGGGCGAGGACATCGGCGTCCGCGACCTGATCGACCTGGCCCACACCGCTGAGATCGCCGGAAGCGAGGGCGCCAAGATGCACGACGTCCTGGTCGCCAAGATCTCCTCGATGCGGCGCGAGGCCTCGGCTGCCGCCCGTTCCGAAGCCAACACCCGCACCACCACGATGTGGGTCCCTACCTCCCTGCTCATGCTCGGCTTCGTCATCCTCGTCGGCTTCCCGTTCTTCTCCAAGCTCATGGGATCCGGCTGAACCACCGAACGAAAGGGAAGGTCATGAAGCACATCAACGCCACGGCGGCCCTCATCGCCGTCCACGTCGCCCAGCGCCTTCACCAGCTGCGAGACGCCGTCCCGGATGGACGCGATCGGGGCTCCAGCGTCGTGGAGACGATCATCTTGGTCGCGGGCTTCGCCGGTCTGGCGTTCACCATCTATCTCGCTGTCTCCGGCAAGGTCCAGGGCTGGATCAGCAAGATCCCCGGATGACCGGTGAGAGACCTTCCGACGCGGCGGCTGGCATCGACGCGACGGCGTGGACGAGACGAGGGTTCGGCCGCTGTCTCGATCGCCATCGTATTCCCGGCCATCGGCTTGCTGTTCCTAGCCCTGGTCCAGGCCGTGCTGGTGTCCGTCGCGCAAGACATCGCGCTGGGCGCGGCAGAAGAAGGGCTACGTGTTGCCCGCGCCCGCCACGGCACCCACAGCGCAGGACGCGATGCCGCCGCCGGATTCGCAGCACAGGAACCGGTCCTGCAGACCCCGTCAGTGACCGTGACCGGGACCTACACCGTCATCGTCAGCGTGCACGGCTCAGCGCCTTCCGTTGTCCCTGGCATGCGTTTTCGCGTGGAACGCACAGTTCGCGGTGCACGTGAACGCTTCACCACCCGCCGCCAGCCATGACCATGCAGATGCTTCCGAACAGGGGACGCCACCAGCGGCCCGATGCCGGGAACGCAGTAGTCGAGGCGGCCATCCTCGCGCCGTTGTTCGTCCTCTTCCTGGCCGCGTTGCTTATCGCGATGCGTATCCAGCACGGCAGTGCGGTGGTCAGTCAGGCCGCCGCCGACGCTGCCCGCCAAGCATCCATCGCCCGTACCACCACACAGGCCCAATCCGAGGCGACCGCCAGCGCCATGGCCACGCTGCGCAACCGCGGACTCCACTGCACACCGCACGTCCAGCTCGGCCTGTCGGGCTTGCACCGCCCAGCCGGTCAGAACGCCAATGTGACCGCACAGGTCACCTGCCAGATCCAATTGACCGACCTCGGGCTTCCGGGCCTCCCAGGATCTCGCACTGTCACTAAGCAACGGCTTTCACCGATAGACCCGTTCCGAGAGGTGCACTGACCGCCATGCTGCGCCGTCCACCCTTCCCGCCGCGCCGTCCAGCCTTCCCGCCGCGCCCTCGAAGGCATTCAGGACGACGGGACCAGGGGAGCCTTAACGTCTTCGCCGTGGTCATCACCCTGGTCGTCGTGATCTTCTTCGGTGCCATCGTCGACTTCGGACAGAAACTCCAGGCCCGGCACGACGCCTACGCCATCGCACAAGAGGCCGCACGCGCCGGCGCCGGACAGGTCGACCTCGACCACGCCTATGCAGAAGGCCGTTTCGTCGTCGACCATGCCCGTTCAGTGCGTGCTGCGCAAAGCCACCTGCGGGCCAGCGGCCAGACCGGCTCGGTGACCGTGATCGGCCCTCGTTCCATTCGTGTCCGGGTCACGATCACCAAGCCCGCCCTTTTTCTGTCTCTGATCGGGATCCCCACCCTCACCGTCAACGGCGTAGCCACCGCCGACCTCGTCACCGGCGCGGAAGGACCGCAGCAGCCATGACCCGCACCGCCGAAGTCTGGCGCGGCATCGGCGCCATAACCGTCCTCGTATGCCTGCTCCTCGGCTTCCCCATCGCCTTGTACGCGGTCGGCGGCTCGCCCCTACTCGACTACCTACCGACATGGACGGACGTCAGCTCCGCACTGATGCAGCCCGACACCGACCACACGCTGTTCTTGCGCGCCATCAGGTTGATCGGCTGGTCAGCCTGGCTGCTGTTCGCCGTGCTCATCACAACCGAAACCGCCAGCTACCTTGCGGGACACCCCATCCCGAGCCTGCCCAGGCCTGTCCGGCCAGCACAACACCTGGCCCGCGACCTGGTCGCCATGACCGCACTTATCTTCACCACGAGCACCACTCTGGCCAACGCCGTCGAACCACCCTCTGCGCACGCAGAGGCAGCCGAAGCCGAGACGCTCAGGACGAAATCACCGTCCTTCAGCGACATCGACGCCCCGGCAGCCGCACGACACGACATCCCAACCACGACGCCCCCAGAAGGGGATTCGAAGCGCCCGAACTCGCGCACACGAACGATCAAGCCGGGAGACACCCTGTGGGACATCGCCCGGCGCCACTACGGCTCCGGCGGGCTCTACCCCAGGATCTTCAAAGCCAGCCGCGACCTCGACCAACCACAGGGTGTACCACCTTTGACCCGCCCAAGCCGCCTCTTTCCGGGCCAGCGGATACGCATCCCGCTCAGCACCCACGAGGACACACCCCACCGCCGTCAAACAGAGACCACACCACCACGCGACGATGCCCGCGCCCCGTCCGCCAGCGCATCCGCAACAGGCACGCCTGCTGCCACTCCCTCCGGCCCGACAACAGCCGGAGCCGAGCCAACCCAGGCCAAGAATCCGACGCCGACCGACCGCGCCCTCCCGACTGTCACGCTGCCCTCAGGCGCCCACGTTGGAATCGGCCTAGCAGCGGCACTCAGCCTCGCCGTAGCGATGACCCGGCTCCACCACCGGCGTCGAAGGACGCTCAACGACGAAGCATGGCCCGGCCCGACGACCGCAGACCCCACTCCACCCGCCACCGTCACCAAGGTGCACAAAGCCCATCTCGACTCACGTGCTGAGCACGGCGAACCGATCCCCACCGACATCGAGCTAGTCATCGGCAACCAGCGTCGGCCCACTCCTGAGCACATCACCCTAGGAACGCTCCGCGGAAACCCCGTCGCTCTCCCGCTAGCCGGCCTGAGCATCGGCTTCGACGGCGACGGCGCACTCGCCGCGCTTCGGGCCATCACGACTGACCTTCTGGCCAACGCGCGCCACGACCGATTCGAGCTGGTCATTCCGGAACACGACGCCCAAAGGTTCTACCCCGGCCTCGACATCGCTGACCTAGCCGCCGATCTTCCCGGCCTCACCCTCAGGCCAACCCTGAACGCTGCCATCACTCACCTGGAGGGCGAGATCATCCGCCGGGCCCGGCTCCTGGACACCGCCGACGTCCCCGACCTCCCCAGCCTGCGTACCGCGGACCCGGCCGAACCCCTGCCCACCCTCGTCGTCCTCGGCTCCGTCCCAGACGAGGCTTCCCACAGACTCCACGCCGTCATCCAACTTGGACACCGCTACGGCATCGGCGCATTGATCAGCGGTTCCTGGCCCCACGGCACCACAGCCTGCCTGACTGAAGACGGCACCGTCACCAACGCCCAAGGCCCACAGGCCGAGCACCTAGTCAGAGCACGCCTGTTCCACCTCACCGCCGACGACGCCGCCGCCATGCTCCAACCACTCCGCACGGCCGCTGGCAAACCCGAACCCACTCCCCAGGCCCCAATCAACCAACCACCAGCCCCCAGCCTCATACCGCCACAGCAGCCCACCGCCCAGGAACAGCAGTCCCTAGTCCAACTACTCCTGCTCGGCCCCGTACGCCTTCGAACCGCCGACGGACTCATCGACACCGGGCTACGGCGAAGCTCGAAAAGCCTGCTGGCCTACCTCGCCCTCCACCCGGACGGCATCACCCGCGACCAAGGCAGCGCCGCGCTCTGGCCGGACCATTCTCCCGAGAACGCCACCACCCTGTTCCACACCGCCGTCAGCAACATCCGCAAGGTCCTGCGCCACGCCACCGGCCTGCGGGAACCGATGTTCATCATCCACGCCGCAAGCCGCTACCGCCTCGACCCCCACCTCATCGACGTCGACCTCTGGCGCCTATCCACGGCCCTGGAACAGGCACGTCGAGCTGACAACGACCCTGAGCGCACCCACGCCCTATCCCCACTCACCAGCCTCTACACCGGCGACTTCGCCACCGACCTCACCGACGAATGGGCCGAGGCCCACCGCGAATTCCTCCGCCGAACCGCCATTGACGCCTTGGCGCACCTCGCCCACCTCGCCCAGGACGACCACCCCGATCAAGCCCTGGCCACCCTCGAACACGCCCTACGACACGACCCCTACTCAGAACCGCTCTACCGCTCGATCATGAAGCTCCAAGCCCGCCTCGACCGCCCCGACGCCGTACGCCGCACCTACCAACTACTCACCACTCGACTCAACGAACTCGACACCGAACCCGACGAACAGACCCACCAACTCATAACCAACCTCCAACGGCACGCTCCGACATCTGAGAGAAGCTCGTAACTCGAGCGGATACCCCCTCCTCTGGAGCGGGAGGCATTGAAGGGGTGTCTCAACCCCCAACGAGCCCTTCGTTCCTCAGCGCGGTGGCGAGTTCCACGTTGCATCGGCATCTCCAGCGCGGAGGGTGGCCACGCGGTGAGCCACCTCCTTACTGGCCCAGTTCTGCGCCGGAGCCTTCCTAAGGTACGGGCTCAGGCCGCTGATCTCCCTGAGTTGCACCAGCACATCGAAGCCGTGCCACATCCGCACGTCCCAGCCGTAGGCGCGAGTGAACTCGGCCAGCTCTTGCTCGGTATGGCGCCGGAACCGCCGCCGCATGTAATGCGGCTGAATCAGGTCCCACTCCCGTGGCCCCCGAGCGGTATGGTCCCAATCCCCCAGCACCCCATTGCCGGTGCTTAGCCGCAGCAGGTTGTTGGGATGGGCGTCGCCGTGAATCAACCCGACGGGCCGGGCCGGTTCCAGGTCCCCCCAGGCCTCGCGCAGCTCCCGCACCCGCTGGTTGAGCCAGGCCCGATCGTGTTCATGCAGCGCGTGGCCGTGGTGGTCAAGTGCTGCGGCGACGCCGGCGAGCGGGTCTGTGAGGTCGCGGACCGGGAAGGGAGGATCCGGTTGGTCGTGCAGCGTCCGCAGGAGACCGCCGAGTTCGGCCGCACTGCCTCGTGGAAGTGGGACGATGTCCAGCAATCGCCAGACCGTGACAGCGTGGCCGTCGACGGTGAACGGCTCGACATCGGCAGGTGCGACGCAGGGAAAGTCACGCGCGGCAAGCCACCGGGTCACCCGGACCGAGGCGGCGATACGGTCGAAGGCCTCCGGGTTTCCCGCCACTCGCACCAAGAGGCCAGCCGAAGGGAGCGCGACGGCAAGGTTGCTGTGTTGCCCTACCACCTCAGCGTCATGGGTTGGGATCCGATAGCGCTCACCCAGCCTGGCCAAGGCGATCCGCGCTACCTGGGCAAGGTCGGAACCAGGCATGGCTTCCATGTCCCCAAGATCAGCCCCTGCAAGCTTGCAGAACTGGCCGCGCCGCTTCACGCAACTCCGCCACCGCTCGCTCCTCGCTGTATGGGTCCAGTGCGCGCAGCACCTCGTTCAGCCGTACGCAGATGCGGCGCGAGGAGATATGGCCAGCCGACGCCACGAGTTCATGGGCGACCTGACATGCCTGATCGACCTCATGCATGAGCGTGTGGCCCATGGCCAAGACTCCAAGAGTGAACGCTCGAGGACGCAAGTCGCTACGTACCTCCAGGGCCTCCTCGGCGGCGCGTACCGCCTCACGCCCCATTCCGAGGTTCACATAGCATCGGCTCTCTTCGTGCCGGAGGTGCCCCCAACCATAGGCACCCATCCAATCCGGTTCTTCGGCCGTTCCCGCCCGCTCGTAGGAATCCCAGATCGTCCTGAGGATTCGCTCCGTGTTAGCGCGATGACCGGTCATTGAGCAGGCCAGGGCGTGTTTAGTGGTCAGGAACGCGCGGCCCACAGGAGGGGCGGCGCGGGCGACACCAACAGCGCCCTCGGTGTACGCCAACGCCTGGTCGACATGCGATTTACGTTGAGCGGGGCGAGAAGCCAGCGTCGCCAGATGCAGCTCGTGTTCACCACGACGGGAAAGCACCCAGGCCGTCAACGTGATGTCGCCGCTCTCGTTGGCCATGCTGGATGCGCGCCCGAGCAGACCCAACGCCTCGGCGGGCAAGTCGGTGTCCAAGTGCATGGCCGAAACCCGCATCGTGAACTCGGTCGAGACTGAGAAGAGGCGATGGCGGAGCCGATCTGGGGCGTGTCCGCGCAGGCGGGGCTCGATCACGCTGGTCAGGTAGTGGGTCGCCTGGGTGCGGACGAGGGCGCCGCCGAATTGCCGGTCCGAGGCCATCAGTGCCGTCAGCATCGCCCGGATGGCTTCGACGTCGCCGTCGCTGGGGGCAGGGACGGGCCGTTCGCTCGGACCAGTGCCGAACAGTTCGTCCTCGGACATGCTCAATGCCGTCGCGTACAAGATGCGGTACCGCTCGCTGATGCGCACGACATCGCCCTGCTCCCAACGCTCGATGTAGCGCTGAAAGCTCTGCATGGTCGGCATCTTGTGCGGGTACTCGGCCGCTTCTCGCAGCTCTCGCGCCATGCGCGGGATGTCCCAGCCACGCTTCTTGCGCTCGTTACGCATCCGCGCCCGGACCTCGGATGTCGTTGCATAGGCCATCAGCGTGCACCTTCGCTGCGCCAGCGACATGCCCTGGCAGGCAGATGTCGGGTTCTGTCGAACAGTGTCGGCTAGAGACCAGCATCCCTCAGGCAGTCGACTGTACGTGACCGAACCGCCACCTAACTCGCGGAGATGGCCACGGTGCCCAGATTGTCCGAAGACCTCCGGGCGACCCTCGAAGCCGAGTTCCCCGGTTGGCGGTTCATCGTGTCCGATAAGGGACGTTACTGGGCTCTGCGCGGGCCGCTCCCCCTGAGTCGCCTGAACGCCCGTGATGCGGCCGACGCCGACACCGTCGAGGAACTCCGCAAGGAGTTGCGCACCCTGTCCCGGCGTCAACCGGAGCCGATGTTCCCGCCAATCTGCGACCGCTCGAGGCACATGACCAGCTCGCGTCAGGACGAAGTCAGACCGCAGGACAACGCGACCGCAGTTGTCAGGCTGGGCACAAGGGAGAGCCAGGATGAATGAGCCCTCGTCCGGGGCGCCTAGGACCGCCAGCGCATCACCGGGGCCGATTGCGGAACCGGGCTCGGCGTCAATTGCATGTCCTGCCGTCAGTGCTGATCACGGAGTTACCGAGACGACGTCCGACCCGGGCGCGGTTCTCGTGACCGGACTCTGTGGATTCATCGGCTCCCACCTTGCGGCGGCGCTGCTGGACCAAGGCGCCACCGTGATCGGCGTCGACACTCAGCCCTTGGAGAATGCTGGCCGCACCGCCTTCCTGTTGCGTCAGCTGAGCGACTACTCGAGGTTCGAATTCCTGAGAGCGAGCGTCGAGGATCCGAAGGTCACCCGGGCGCTGGATCGTGCATCAGCAGTCGTGCACCTGGCGGCGGCGACCGACATTGCCTCCTCCTGGAAGGCGGGATTCACCGAGCACGCCAGCTCGGTGCTGTCAGCTCAGCGGCTGCTCTGGGCCTGCGGACGTGCAGGGGTGCCACGGGTGTTGGTGGCGTCTTCTTCCCACGTGTACGGCCCTGGCGGTGGCGGGCTGGCTCGCGAGGATGCCTCAGTGGAGCCAACGTCGCCGTACGGAGTGGCCAAGCTAGCCGTTGAACGGTTGGCCCTTGCCTACGCGCGTCGTCCTGGCTCCTCGATGAGCGCGGTGGCTCTGCGCCTTTTCACCGCCTTCGGTCCGGGCTGCAAGCCAGAGATGGTGGTGCCGCGGATGTTCGACGCGGCGCAGGCCGGACGTCCGATGCCGCTGTTCGGGGACGGCACCGCCCCGCACAGCTGGACATACGTAACCGATCTTGTGGACGCGACCATCCGGGCCATCCGGATACCGCTGGAGGCCGGACACGCGCAGGTTGTCAACGCGGCGGGGCCGGATACCGCATCGCTACGGCAAGTGGCCGACGTGGTCGGCGAACTGGTCGGTCGTCCAGTCCGCCTTGAACCCGCAGGAGAACGCCCGGGAGACGCGATAGGCACCTGCGCCGATCTCACCTGGGCCCGTCAACTGCTGGGATTCACGCCCCGGATCGGCCTACGCGAGGGCCTCCTCCGCCAGTGGGAGCACCTCAACACACCGCCACCGGCTGCTCCCCCTGTCAATCGTCAGCTGAGCAGGCCAACTGAACGCCAGCAGGAGGCCAGATCGTGATCACGGTGAAGGGCGAATCAGCCAGTCGGCTCTGGGTGGAAGGCGTTCGGGCCGTGCTGCAGCACGGCCTCCCATGTGAGCCACGTGGTCTGAGCACTCTTGAGGTCGTCGGCGCGCATCTCGTCCTCACCCAGCCGCGGCGGCGACTGGTCCACATGCCGCCTTCCCGCGTGCTCAACGCGGCCTTCGCAGCGGCAGAGACGGTGTGGATCCTGTCCGGGAGCGACGACGCGTGGATCTACACCTATAACCGGCGGCTCACCGAGTTCACCGATGACGACGTCCTTCGTGGCGCATACGGTCCGCGCCTACGGACCTGGGCGGGCACCATCGACCAGCTTGATCAGGTTCGTCGCCAGTTGCTGACCGATCCGTCCTCCCGCCGAGCGGTGATCCAGCTGTGGGACCCAGCGCGCGACCATCTGGGGCACAGAGACGTGCCCTGCACGCTGGGCTACTGGTTTGCGCTGCGAAGTGGCCGACTGGACATGCACACCATGATGCGCAGCCAGGACCTGTGGCTGGGCTTCTGCTACGACCTGTACGCCGCCACGGTCCTGCACGAGCTCATGGCCGGATGGGTCGGCGCGCAGCTCGGCGCCTACCACCATCATGTTGGTTCGCTTCACCTCTACGCCGAGCACCTTCCTGCAGCTTCGGCCTTGGCCGCGTCCAAGGTCAGCACGCTCGTCCATCCGCCATTCACCGGCGGCGACGGCGTGATGACGCCGTTGACGCTGCCATGGCAGGACCTGGACACGGTTCTGCACGCCGTACTGGAAGGACGTCCCTGCGGCCACCCGGGCTGGGCAGAGACCGCGGCCGTGATGTGCAGCTACCGGCTCTACAAATCCGGCGACCAATCAGGTGGCCGAGATCTGGCCCGCCGTACGCAAGGGCCGCTCCCGACGGCACTGACCTCTTGGTACGACCACCTGGACCAGAGCACGCGTCCGGACTCCGCCAGCACCCCCACGTCCACCGGAACGAAGGGAACGACGACATGATGCGCAACAGGCATGGTGCATCGGACGCGTCACCGGTCGTGCTTGGCCTCTGCTCCGGAACCCACGACTCAGCCGCCGCTCTCATCACCGGCGACCGTCTGATCGGCCTCGTGGAGGAGGAACGCCTCAACGGCATCAAACACACCAGCGCCTACCCGCAACAGGCGATCGGCTGGCTGCTCAGCCGAGGCGGGGTGACACCGGAAGAGGTCACGCACGTGGCCTACAACTTCGACCCTCGGCGCTATCTGGCTGCCGCGCCAGCCGCGCTGCGCCATCTGGCCAGCCCGGTCACGGCGCGAAGGGCACTGCCGCGTGCCCGTTCCTTCGCTCGCGTGTATCGCAACGGCCGCGACCGATTCCGCTCCTTCCGAGCTCAGTTTCTCAATGCATCGGTAACCGGGATCGAACACCATCTCGCGCATGGTCTGTACGCAGCGACGGCAGGCCTCGGCGGTCTGGACTTGCAGGTCCGGGACGCGGCAGTGCTCGTCGTCGACAGCCTCGGCGAAACCGCGACCACCACCATCTCCCATGTCCGCCGTACACGCCGGGACGGGTTGCGATATCAACGCGTGCTCACCGTCACTGACCCTGCCTCGCTGGGGTACGTCTACGGCGCCGTCACTCGACATCTGGGTTGGTGCCGTGGCGATGAGGAAGGCACCGTGATGGCGCTGGCCGCCCAGGGCGACCCAGCCCGGTTCCGCGGACTGTGCACCAAGGCGATCCCGCTCACCGACAACGGATTCGGACTGGATATGCGGTTGTTTCCGTTGCGGGTGCTCTCCGGTCGTTGGCCCCGTGTCACGGACGCCTTCACCGCAGCGACCTGCCCGCCACGTACTCCTGGGACGCCGATCGAACAGATCCACATGGACTTGGCGGCCGCGCTGCAGGAGCGCACCGAGCAGGTGATGGTGCACCTTGCCAGACGTGCCCGCGCACTCACCGGCGCGTCCAGCCTCGCAGTGGGCGGCGGTGTCGGGATGAACTGCGTGGCCGTCGGTCGGATCTGCCAGGAAGCCGGGTTCGATCAGGTCGCGGTGCCGCCCGCTCCAGGGGACTCGGGCACCGCCGCCGGCGCCGCCCTAGCGCTGAACCAAACCCTGACCGGCCACATACCCGAAGGGACCGGCACTTGCTATCTGGGACCCGAATACCCGGAGTTGCCGTTGTCCCCGCGGCCTCGCTCTCATCTCACCGCGACACGGGTCGCCGCTCCCGCCGCGTTCCTTGCGCGCCGACTGGCCGAGGGACAGATCGTTGGGTTGTTCCAGGGGAGGCTGGAGACAGGGCCACGTGCGCTAGGAAACCGGTCGATTCTGGCCTCCCCACTCGAGGCAGACGTAGTGGACCGGCTCAACAGCACCGTGAAATTCCGTGAGCCGTTCCGGCCATTCGCACCCGTTGTGCTGGCCGACTACGCCGCCGACTACTTCAGCCTGAACCAGCCATCCCCGTTCATGTCGATCGCCTCCGGCGTCACCGACATGGCTCGGCAGCTCATCCCCGCGGTGGTCCACGTCAACGGCACCGCCCGAGTGCAGACCGTCACGAGCGCCCAGAACCCGCTGCTGGCGCAGGTGCTCGCCGCGTTCGCTCAGCTCACCGGTCACCCGGTACTGATCAATACCAGCCTCAACATCAAAGGCAAACCGATCTGCGGTACCCCGGATGCGGCCCTGGACTGCCTAACCGCCTCAGGCCTGGACGGCCTGCTTCTCGAGGGTTGGTGGGTGACGAAGGATCCATCCCGCGAAGCTTCGTCCCGATCCAAACAGGCCACAAGCAGGCCCGGAGCATCGTCATGAGGGTCGGTTACAGCTTCTGGGGCTTTCTCGGCGCCGGGATCACGGACACTCCTGACGGAGGGCGCAGCCACCGTCGCACTCTCGTCGACGGCATCGCCGGCCTCGGGCACACCCTGGTGTTTCTCCAAGCCAACCGCGATCTGCTCGAAGCCGACGACGACCTTGGCGGCCAGTACGTCTTCGACCGCGGTCTCCCCAACATCGACCTGCTGTTCGTCGAATGGAGATGGCCGATCCCCGGCCGCAACACCACCCCATGCGACAAGCCTGGTCATACCTGTGACCTGCACCGTCAAGCCGAGCTCCTGTACCACTACACCCGCGACCGGCGCACGCCGACAATCGTCTGGGACAAGGACCTTCAACTTCCCGTCGATCACTGGCTGCGGAAGGTCCCACACGTCACCCTCTGCGAAGCGGCTTTGCATCCTGGGCCAGGAGCGGTGAGGCTTCTGTTCCCGGTCGACGATCACGCGCTGGATGCCGCCGATCCGGTGGCGCTCGCCAGCCTCCCCCGCGATCTCCCGCTGGTCTACGTGGGCAACCAGTACGACCGCGACGAACCCTTCGACCGCTACTTCGCCCCCGTGGCAGCCACCGTGTTGCACCAGGTCGCCGGGAAGTGGACGGCCACGGACCGGTGGCCGCAGGTGAACTTCACCGACCGCATCCCCTTCCCCGAGGTCGAACCACTGCACCAGCGCGCCCTGGCCACGATGCTGCTGGCACCCGACAGGCTCGCCGCCCGCGGACAATTCACCCAGCGGATCTTCGAAGCCGTCCTCGCCGGCTGCGCCCCGATCGCGCCCGCCTACCTCAGAGCGGTCGACCACGTCGTCCCGCGTGAACTGATCGCCCAAGACGCTGAGCACGCCCGCGAGATCCTCCGCCACCTCAGCAAGATCGCTGGAAGTCCCAGGCACGCCGACCTGATCAGCCGCTGCCTCCACCACCTCACACTCTTCCGGCTGTCCAACCAGCTGATCGTCCTGTCCGGACTCCTCGATGACGCCCGCACAGCCCAGGCGACACGATGCTGAGCCCCGCGATCAGACCGCCAGCACTTGCCAAAGTCCCACCGCGCGTCCGGCCGTCTCACCGCCCGCCAGCCGGTAGCGTCGCACACCATGGAGGCCAGCATGCAGCTCAAACGCATGGCGATCATCGGCTGCGGAGGCAGCGGCAAGACCACGATCGGCCGCCGCATCGCCGACGCGCTGGGCACTACGATCACCCACCTGGACACCGTCTTCTACGACGACGAGTGGAACACCCTGCCACAGGAGAAGTTCGCCGCTCTCCAGGAGCAGCTCGTGGCCGCGGACACCTGGGTGATCGACGGCAACTACGCCTCCACCCTGCCCATCCGGCTCCACCGCGCCACACACGTGATCTTCCTAGATCTACCCGCGCTCACCTGTCTTTGGGGGCTCGCTCAACGCCGCTGGCGCTACCGCGGCGGCCAGCACGACCAGACCGGCGTCTACGACCGGATCACGTGGGGCTTCATCAAGTACGTCTGGCGGTACCGTCGCGACATGGCGCCCCGTGTCCGCGCCCTCCTGGACGAGCACGCCGGCCAAGCCGAGATCCACATCGTCACCTCCCGCCGCGCGGCAAATCGCCTCGCCGACCAGCTCCAGGAAGTGGCGACGCAGCGATAGTCAGCGGGGCGGGACTGTGATGCCCATGGTCCCCAGGCAGCGTGCAGAGCCCGCAGCCCCCTTTACCGACCCCAGTCGGGTACCCGCCCTCTACGCCGATCAGGAGCGAGTGGCCCGGCGCAGCAACGCCCTGCTGGCGGCCAAGGTCGGAGGGCGGCATGTTGGCGAGATGATCGCCGGTCTCCTCGCGGCGCGGACGAACAGGGTCGACGGCCCGGAACTGATCGCCGACATAGGCTGCGGAACCGGCCGTCCCGCCCGCACCCTTGCTCGGCGGTTCCCCAGGGCGGAGATTCTGGCCATCGACGCCTCGGCGCCGATGCTCCGAGAAGCACGCACCCACCTACGCCACCACCTCGCAGAAGACGCCCACCGCATCTCCTACCTGCAGGCCGACTTCCATCGCCTACCGCTCGGCGAGGCCAACTGCCAGGCCGCGGTCGCGGCGTTCTGCCTCTACCACACTCCCCATCCCACCAAGGCAGTCGCCGAAATCGCTCGCACCCTGGTCATTGGCGGTACGGCGATCCTGGTCACCAAGTCCGCCGACAGCTACCACGAGCTCGACGAACTCCTCGCCGCTACCGGCCTCGACCCGCACGCCACCACCCGCCCCAGCCTGTACGCCTCCGCTTCCAGCACCGTGCTCCCGGCACAGGTCGCCACCGCGCTGACCGTCGAATCCGTCATTAGCGACCACCACGTCTTCTGCTTCCGTGATGCTCGCCACCTCGCCGCCTACCTGAGCACCGTGCCCAAGTACGAACTCGCCGCCCCGTTACGCAGCGATCCCCAGGCGCTTTCTGGCGAACTGCGCCGCCGCCGAGGCAACGGACCCCTGCTCACCACCTCGACGATCACCTACGTCATCGCCCGCCGCAGCCCATGAGCTCGGTGCCCGTACCCCGCCGCTGGATCAAGCGTTACGCCACCGCCACGGCATGCCAGGCGGCTGCGGTCCACCATCGATGGCTAACCGAGCTCGGCGCACCCGTTCCCCGTCTGCACGCTATCGCCGCCGATCATTTGGAGTTCGAGTACATACCCGGCCGCCAAACACGGCCTAATGATCTGCCACACGTGGCGGGCATACTTGGGCAACTTCACCACAACGCCTACGCGACCGATCTGTCCCGTGCTCGTCTGGATCGACCTCACACCACGAAGACCGGAATCACCATCCCCGACTTCCCAGGTCCCCGCCGCGCCGCCTTGACCAAACTGTTCAGTGACGGCCATGCACCCCAATCGCTGTTTGCGGTCGAGCAGGCTATTGAGGTACTCGAGAGCGCCATCGACACCCCGGCGTGCTTGTACAAGGACAGCAATCCTCGTAATTTTCTCATCAGCCCAGCAAGAACCGATTCAAGGTGTGTCTTGGTCGACTTCGATGTCCTCACCCTCGCCCCGCCCGGATACGACCTGGCCAAGCTGGTCGTCACCTTGACCATGACCCACGGTGCACTCTCGGCCACTACGGTCAACGAAGCGCTGGCCAACTACAATGCCGCCCTCACTAGCTGGCCGAGCGTCCTTGTGCCGGTGTCGTGGACGGCGCTCATGGCCTGGGCCGAGATTCACCACCTCCTCACCAGCCCGTACTTCGGGCGCGGTGGCTACCACTACCGCTGGTCTGATCACTCCCCGCGCTGACCGTAGGCGGCAGGCATTTAACAGGAGCCGCACACCCAAGACGCAATTCATTTCAGAATTCTAGGACGTTTATCATTTCATCTGACTAAAGGCATGACCGTCACCGGCCAGAGCATGGCCAGGAGTGGCCCCTTCTACCGAGGTGGCTTGTCCACAAGTGCGGAGGACGTACGCTGGCAGTCCGCGTACGGATGATCGCCCCTTTGCGGTTCCGGCGATAATGGTCTGCCGTATCCGCACAAGTCCGCGGCTGTCTCTGCTCCCACTGTGCGCTTACGACCATCGCAAGCTGAGGAGCCGCACAAGTGCAGCAGATGTCCAAGGGCGCAAACATCGACATGGCCGGCCTGACCACGGCAGAGGGCTCGCTCACGGTCGCGTTGAGCTGGATCGACCCTTCGGGTGAGGGGGAGGCCGATGTCTCGGTACTGCTGGTCAACGGTAACGGCAAGGTCGGCAGCGATGCCGACTTCGTTTTCTACAATCAGCCGGCGACCGCCGATGAATCCGTCCGCTTGCTGGGCAAAGCGCCCACAGCCTCCGGCAGCGAGGACCGCATCCTGGTCGATCTGACCACCATGCGTCCCGAAGTGGAGCGTGTGGTCATCGCCGCCAGCCGTTACGCGGGTGCCACGTTCGGGGCCCTCGACGACCTGCGCCTGGCCATTTCCGATGCAAGCGGAGAGGCACTGCTCGCCTTCGACATCAAGGACGCCGAAACCGAGAGCGCCTTCATCTTCGGCGAGTTGTACCGCAGAGGGGACGGCTGGAAATTCCGCGCCGTCGGCCAAGGCTACGAATCAGGGCTCGCAGGCCTCGCCGCCGACTTCGGCATCAACGTCGACGACAGCGACGAACAGGAAGCCGACGAGGCCTCTGCCCAGCCACCAGCAACACCCTCACCTGATCAAGCAGAATCGTCCACCGCCACGCCCGGGACACAGCCTGCTGAACAATCGCCGCCTGCCCAGGAGCACCGCCCCAAGCGTGTGCGGACGGCCAAGAAGAAGACGACCGTCCCCAAGGCCGCCAAGGTCAACCTGGCGGAGGACGCCTCCTGGCAGCACGCCCGCTTGTTCTCGGTCACCGGTCTGCGCAACGACCAAGAACGCGAAGCCCGCGCCACCTCAACGCTGCTCGCGGTCATGGCACAGGTCCCAGAGTTCGGCCGCCGACTGACCGCCCGCTTCAACGCCCCGGCCGGCACCATCCAGACCTTCGCCGAAGCCAGCTTCAAGCACGGCGACAGCAAGGTCCGGCCCGACGGCGTGCTGCGCGTGGCCAGGGCCGGCAGGATCTGGACCGCCCTGATCGAGACCAAGACCGGCGGGAACCCACTCAAGGCCGAGCAGGTCGAAGCGTACCTGGAGGTCGCGGCACGGCACGGCTACGAAACCGTGATCACGCTGTCCAACGATCTGGCCCTGGACAACGAGCATCCCCTCAACATCGACAAACGGCTGCTCCGTAAGGTCGCTCTTCGCCACCTGTCCTGGGCCGAGGTCGCCCACGAAGCCGACATCCTCTGCCACCACGACGGCGTCGCCAACCCCGTCCACGCGTGGCTGCTCAGCGAACTCCTGCACTACCTGCGCCAGGACAACGCTGGCTGCCAAGGATTCCGCGACATGGGCGCCGCCTGGGTGCCGGTACGCAACGCCATCAGCACCAGCACTCTCCGTCTCGGCGACAAGCGAACCATGCAGGTGGCCGAGAGCTGGGAGAAGCTCATCCGGCAACTGTGCCTGCGCCTCAGCGGCCAGACCGGGCTGGCCATCGCGCCCGTGCTCCGCAAGCGGCGGGACGGCGACGCCTCGGTACGCCGCTTGCAGACCGTCACCTCGCTGGTGGAAACCGGACGCATGAGCGCCGACATCCGCATCCCCAGCGCAGGCGGCCCCGTTCTACTCGAAGCCGACCTGCGCACCGGGCAGATCGAAACGACCGTCGAGATCCCCGCCGCGGCGCGGGCCCGCTCGCTCACCCGAATCCAATGGCTGCTCCGGCAGCTTCACCAAGCCCCACCCGAACTGCGCGTCGAAGCCCTCCCCCAAGGACACAAGACCGGTCCCTGCGACCTTCTGAAGAACCTCCGCCCCGAGCCTGGCCTGCTACTGCCGGACGACGGGAAGCAGATCGCCTCCTTCCGCCTGACGCTGTCATCCGCCCTGGGCACCAAACGCGGCATCGAGGAGGCCGGATTCGTCCGCAGCATCGACACCGCCATGGACCGCTTCCACCAGGAAGTCCTACAGGTACTGAAACCCGACACCGCCCCACCCGCGGAATGAGTTCCTAATACTCAAGAAAGTCCTCCAGCCACAGAGGACTCGCGCTGTTCGCCGACTCTGCATCTCGCGGGTCGAGCAGGGCCCGCACTCGATGACCGGTGCCCGCCCTCCGGACCGACCAACGTGAAGCCAGGGAAGCCACGAGGAACAGGCCGCGGCCCCCGGTGCTGCCGGTACCGGCAAATCGGATCCGTGGCGCTGTGCCAGGTCCCCGGCCCGTGTCAGTAACGGTGATGGCCACCTTTGCGCGCCTGGTCACTCGGATCGTCACCCGCACGGGGTCGCCGGGTGCACACCCATGGACGATGGCGTTGGCGGCGAGCTCACTGAGCACCGACTCCGCCGTGTCGGCACACAGGTGATCTGACCCCAGCGTCGCCCGCAGTCGTGCGCGTACGTTCGCCAACTGCGAGGGATCCGCAGGCACCGTGAACACCTCACTCCTGAGGAACCGCCAAGGGCGACGGCATCGCTCATCGGACCTCCGGAGTCTCCGCGCGATCCTCATCGGAAGGCGGACGGGCATGTAACGCATTGGGCGCAAGGCATCCATGGGCGAGTCACCTATTACACGGGGTCACGGGAACTGTCTTGGCCGCCACCGGGCGTTCGTCTGCGTGGCGCCCCATCACCCTGATGTGCCGCCCGTTGCAAGAGCCAGATCATCGGCGCGTGAAGGCCGTGATTCCTCTCAACGACCGCGTGAACGTCGTGAAGGTAGCGATTTCCCGGCCATTCACGCCCATGCGGCACCGTCACGAGTTACGGTACTGACAACTGCGAATCGGCATGGAGATCACATGATCGCGAAACAAACGCTTCTAACTGATCATCTTGATCTGCTGAAGTGGACACCTCGCGAACTCGCCCATGCGATCAACTCCTGGCTGGAGGCCCGCGGAAGAGCCAGCGAACGGATCCACCCGACCACGCCATACCACTGGATCCGGAAGGGCTTTTGTCCCTACGCGCCATACCCTCAAATCGTCGCCGAGATCCTGTCCGCAGCACTCGGCGATGCAGTCACCGCACATGATCTCTGGCCAGATAAGGCAACTCCAACGGCAGGCGGCCCGAAGACCGCGGCCACCAATCTGACTTCGTCATGGAACGCCGACGACGTCGTCACGCAGATCTCACAACTCTCGCGTGACCACCCCGCCGACACAGCCACCGTGAACGGTCCCGACCTCGTCGCCCCCGCACTGGACGGAATCCACCACTCTCCCGGCAGGCCGACCGGAACGACCGGCGTCGACCGAGTACGACCCGCGCTCATGGCCCTGATCACCCGCCACATCGCCGAACTACGCCTACTAGATGACCGGGCCGGCGGCGGCGCCCTCAACCTCCGCTACGTCAGCCACGAACTGCACACCGTCCTCGACCTGCTGCGCAACGCCACCTGCGAAGCCGACGTACGCGAGAGACTCCTGCTGGCCACAGCCGATCTCGCCCAGCTGTCCGGCTGGATGCACTGGGACGCCGGAAACCACGGCACCGGCCAGCGCTACCTCCTACTGGCCATCCGCGCCGCCCGGACCGCCGCCGAATCACCAAAGCTGGAACTGCGCACCACCGCGATCGAGAACGCAGCCAACACACTCGGCATGCTGGCCTACCAATGCGCGCACGCCGGTCGCCCCACCGACGCCATCCGGCTCGCAGAGGCCGCCGCCCAACTCGGACGCACAGCCTCCTCCGCGACCCGAGCACGACTGGCCGGGCGCCTGGCCACCGCACACGCCGCCGCCGGCGACATCCACGCCTTCCGAGACGCAGCCGAACAAGCCCGCCAGCACCTAGACAACCGACACCCAGATGATGTGCCGCCCTTCCTCTACTACCTCAACACCGAACAACTGGACGCAGAAGCCGGCCAGGCCCTCGTTGACCTCGCCCAGCTCAGACCCTCTGAATCCACCAAGCTCCTCAACGAGGCCATCGACCTGCTCACTCCGCTCACCTCGACCGGCCTGCGCGCCGAATACCAGCGATCCGCACTCCTGCACGGCTGCTACCTGGTCCAAGCACACCTTCGCCAGCGCGACCTCGAAGCCGCCGTCACCGCCACGCGCAAGGCCACCGAACGCCTCACCGGTGTCCAATCGATCCGCTGCCAGGTGTTGGTCAGGAGACTGCAGCAGGACTTCGCCCGCCGCGCCCGCAACCCCTATGTCGCCGACCTGCTACCCGAATTGAATGACGCGCTCGGCGCTGCGTGACCATGGAGGGATGGCGCAGGCCCTCTCCCCCTTTGACCGTGAGCACCGGTACGTCATCGAGCCACGTCCCTACGATCACCCCGACGTCCGCCGCCTCACCGGCGAGCTCTACCTGGAGCAGCTGGCCCGCTACGGCTTCGCCGACGCCCCCGACGACCCCGCCGATGACTTCACCCCGCCGCAAGGGCTGTTCCTCGTCGCCTACGCCGAAGGCCATCCCTGCGCCTGCGGCGGAATCCGCACCTACGAACCCGGAGTAGCGGAGATCAAGAAGATGTACGTCGCCCCCACATTCCGCGGCCAAGGTCTCGCGCGCCGCATCCTGACCAAGCTGGAGCACGCAGCTCAGACGAACGGCGCCCGCCGCATCATCCTGGAAACAGGCTCACGCAACACCGAAGCCCTCGCCCTCTACGCTCGCGCGGGCTACCGCCCCATCCCCGCCTACCGCGAACGCGACTCCACCATCAACCGCGCCTTAGCCAAGGACATCACTCCTCCCCAACACGAAGAGTGCGCTCAGTAGCTAAGAGCCCTAATGCAAAACCAATGGCTGCGCCCAACAGATCAAACTGCGTGAGCGGATCAACAACGCTGCGCCCAGGCCCATACCGGCACATTCATCGAGCCGTGGTCTCCAGCTCGCTCAGCACGCAAGCACACGACCGACAGCGAAAGGATCACGGAGGCAAATGACATGACACTGACGATCACTACCTTCGAGGTCGAAGAAGTGGATTGGCCAGCGCTCGCACATGTTCTACTGTGCTTCCCTGCACAACAGTTCGGGACGCTGCTCAACTCGCAGACCGCCAAGCCCAGTGTCGACGACCTCACAGGCATCCTGGATTGCCTAATCGACGGCATCGACTGGCTCCGAGACGCGATCAGCGAGCTGGAGGTAACGGTGAAGGCGCCTCGTACCGACGAGGTGATCAGCGGGCTGATCGGCCTACGTCGCGCGGGCGAGAGTTTGAAGGTGACCCATCACCTGCTCAGAACCTCTAACAGCGCTTTGCTCGCCGCGTCCCGGTGCGGTCGGAACGGTCACGCTTCACGCCAGGATGGGAGCGGCGTGGAAGCCGCTGCTCCGGCCCAGGTCTGAGTGTGAAGGCTGTGGTGACCGGCCACGCAGGGGGGACAGGGCGGATGCGGGGCTGCCCTTGTCGCTGTCGATGATCGTGACCCGGCACAACGCCCACGAGGTCGCCGCGATGCGCACGCTGGCCGACCGGCTCGCCCTGCCCATGGACGAATACACCAACATGGTCTCCACGATCTACGGCGGCGAGGAGACCCTCCCCACCCAATCTCCTGCGCACCTGCGCAAACGGCAGCCGTTCACGGGCTGCAACGCGGGACACGCCTTCTTCCACGTAGACCCGTTCGGCCGAGCCTCCATCTGCAAGGTCGGCTGCGAACCCAACATCGACCTCCTGGGCGAAAGCCTGGACGGCCTGTCCCGGCTGGGCGGCACATGTCTGCCGCTGGTGCAGCTCTACCGGAAGGCCAAAGCTCCGCTCATCGCCTACTGCCAGCACCGCGAGACACCCAGGAAGGAGGAAGCGACCAGATGAACGACCAGCAGCTCCCCGACACCGAGACCGGCGTTGCTGTCAACGTCGAGAGCCCTGGCGTGACGATCGTGGCCAACGTCGACGACCTGTCGGCCGGCAACGTGTGCTCCTGCGCCGCCGGAGACGACAACCCCTTCTAACCCGCCCCGTATGAGTGAATCGGCCCTGGACCGCTTCGGCGATCCGGGGCCGCAGCTCGTTCGTCCCTGGCTAACCTGCGGGACATGCGATTCCGCTGGGACTGGCTGCAACCGGTGATACGCGCGCCCTACGTGCCTACGCTCGGCCCGGTGCCGCCCGATGCCATCACCGCCGAGTTGTTCGAGGCCGTCCTCGACATCGCCCACACCAGCAAATTCCTGCGCTACGACAAGGACAGGCGCTGGTCGGCCACCAAGGACGAACACGTCCTGACCGACGCCATCGTCCACACCGCCGACCAGACCATCGTGCCCACCCTCAGCAGCCGCGGGGGCGGCTTGATCAAGCTGCACCATTACGCCCATCACAAGCCCGACCTCGCCGCGATGACCCAGCTCGGTGAACGCCTGGCAGCCGCACACGGCGCAGCGGTGGGACACCGAACGGTGTGGTTCCCACCCGGTCCCGGCAGGCCCGCACCCAGATCATGCTTAAGAGCTTCACCGACGCCGACACCCAACCGGTCGACCGGATCCAGACGCTGGATCAATGCGAGGTCGCCGACACCTTTGCCGCCTTTGCCGCCGAGATCGGACCTGAGGGATTCCAGTTCCTCTACCAGCGGCTGAAGGCCGGTCACGATGACGGCCCGACCCTTGTCGTAGTCCAGGACCAGCGCATCGTCGGCGCCCTGGGGCCTCTTTCGCTCATGCCCGGCCCGGACGGCCGACGCATGCAGCCACCGGCCTACTTCGCCGTCCATCCCGCCTACCGGGGCCAGGGCCATGGACGACGTCTCTGGCGCGCCTCCATGGCCTGGGGCCGACACCACGGAGCCGACGTCAAGATCCTGCAGGCTGCCATGGGCAGCGCCGCCGCCGGTCTCTACGCCACCGAAGGACTCCAAACCCTCGGATACGTCGCATGAAGTGACTCCGCGAGCTGCCTTCATGAGATGGACACAGGCAAGGACTTCCGCAGGGTGAATCCCACCGGGAACCAGATCGCCCTCGACCGACACACCAGTTACTGGACCCGCACCCTTGCCGTGTTCAACACCGCTCGGATCGGCGACGCGAGCTCGGCTTCAACGGGTCGTTGGGCAGGATCTGGTTGAGTTCCTCGTTCACCGTCACGCGCAATCCTCGTTCGGCTAGGCCACCGCGACGCACCGTCCCTGAAACTTTCACACCAGTCGGCACCGCACGAACAGGAAACGCCCAGGTCTGTGTGGCGGAAACATCGCCGCCGTGCCGGTGTACACGCCCATCGGGCCAGCCAATCCCTGCTGCTCCACGCCAACGACTAGCACCCCTCATTCCCGCCCGGCAGGGACTGGCCGTTGGGGGCGCCAAGTTCAACAGCCTAGGAGGCTGCTGGTACGGCGAGGGCAGCATCTACTTAAACGTACGAGGTGGCCGACGTCCGGACCTCGCCGATCCAGCGCGGTGGCCCGGATCCCCGGCACTTTGTCAGCGGCGGTCGGCTGCCGCTCTCGTCCAGGCTTGGGCGCCGCGCCGTAGCGCGTCCCATGGGCTGCCCAGCGGGCGGCGTGTACGACAGGTCCCGGTCGTTGAGCTCCTCGACGATGATTCCGGCATGGATGCCTGTGGCCAGCACATCGACGCGCTTGGCGATCTCCGCGCCCACCAAGCCCACCAGTTGAGCACCCAGCGGCGATCCGGAGTCCAGTCCCCGTTATCCGGATCCGGATCGGACTGGTACCCGGGTAATAGGCCTTGTGATCGTCGGCGACGGTCTCCACGGTGAACGGCACGTAACGTAGCCCGCCTGGCGGGCCTGACCGTCGCCGCGATGACCTGATCGAACACTTTGACCAGCTGTGTGCCGAGAACTCCGGCGAAGGCCCGCTCGCCTCCGGCCGCGTTCTCACCGGCCACCCGTCCCTGCTTGTGCGCCGTGGACCCTAGCGGCATGTACATCGGCGCGACCAGCAGATGTGGATGTGCACGCAATCCCGGCCTGGCTAGCCGTCACCATTGGGCCCGTTCGCACCTGGTGGTCCGGCTACCTGGATCCGTCGCCCCTGGGAAGGAGCGGTCCGGTCCGTGGCATGATCGAGGCCACCGGGTCCAGGCAAGATCTGCGGGGGTCCTTGTGGAACTCCTACATAAAGTAGGGATCTGTCTTGACGGGCATTGTTCCCGGGACGACCATCGGGGCGCCGGAGGGCAGTGCGAGCCCGGCTGGTGGCCCGGCTCGTAGGGGTGCGGACAGCTCGCCCGCGCCCTCCAGCCGTCACGACTGGAGGGGATATGTCCACGTCGGCCCGGTCCATCGCGATCGCTCTCGCCGCGGCGATCCTTCTCCTCCCGGCGGCGGTCTCGGCCCGCTCGGCGGACGGCGTGGAGCCATCCGCCGAGCAGGTCGGCAAGGTGAAGGGATCGTTCGAGCAACTCGGTCACGAGCCCCTGCGAAACCGTGGGATGAACGCCGCGCTGGCGCTCCATGGCGACTACGCGTATGTCGGCAGCCGAACCGACGGCAGCCATCCCAACGCGGGCGTGATGATCGTTGACGTGTCCAAGGCGACCAGGCCGCGGATCGTCCGTGAGATGCAGCCGCCGCTCGAGGGGAACGTGAGCGAGTCCTCCCGCGAGCTGCGGGTCTGGCACTCGCAGGAGATCCTGATCGTGCTGCACACCAACTGCGGCGGGCCGACCGCCCACGGCTGCGTGACGCCGTCGATCAACAACTTCCGCTTCTATGACGTCTCCGGCAGCAACGCGGCGAATCCGCGGCTTCTGCACCAGATGAACATGGACACCCACGAGTTCTTCCTCTGGGAGGACCCGAAGAACCCTGAGCGGGCGTTGATGTACGGCGGTAGCGCCGGGTCGATCCTGAGCGTGTGGGACATCTCGCCGGTGCGGCAGGGGCAGGCACCGGTCGTCCTCTATAACGGCCCGCACGGGTTCACGCGGTTCCCGCCCGCGCCTGAGCCGGTCCAGATTCCGACCGGCGGGCTGCACTCGCTCTCGGTCAGTAACGACGGCACCCGGGCCTACGACGCGCTGCTGACCGGCGGCTTCGGGATCGTTGACGTATCGGACTTCGCCAAGGGCACGCCGAATCCCCAGCCGCGTCCCATCACGAACAACCAGAGCCGTCCGACCTGGCCGGGACCCGGGGCGCACAGCGCCGTCAAACTCTGGAACCGCGATTGGGCCTACGTATCCGACGAGGTCTACGGGACGGCGACCGGCGCCGGCCACGGGTGCCCCTGGGGCTGGGCACGGATGATCGACATCGCCGATCCTCGGCAACCGGTGGTCCGGAGCGAGTACAAGCTGCCGCAGAACGACGCGACTCGCTGCGCCGAATTCGAGCCACGGCCCCGGACGTCGTACTCCGCCCACAACCCGACACTGACCCCGCACATCGCGTTCAGCACCTGGCACTCGGGTGGGGTTCAAGCGATCGGCATCGAGAACCCGGCACGGCCGCGCCAGCTGGCCCAGTTCATGCCCGAGCCGCTCCCTCAGGTCGGCTTCGAGGACCCGCGGCTGTCCTCCGACCCCGACACCGGCGCCGGCGAGAAGGTCGTCATGTGGAGCTACCCGATCATCAAGGACGGTCTGATCTACGTGGTCGACCTGCGCAACGGCCTCTACATCCTCCGCTACAAGGGCCCGTTCCAGGGAGAGGTCAAGAAGATCGAGTTCCTCGAGGGCAACTCCAACCAGGGCGACGCGCTCTGCTTCGAGCCGGTCGGTGACGCACCGGGCCACTGCCGCTGAATTCCTCTCCTGCGGGCTCGGCTCCAGAGTGAACAGACGGCAATTCCCTAACGGTAGGCGGATTGCCTCCGCCCCGACTATCGATGCGTTCCGCGCTGCGCTTCCAGGCTCTTCACTGCGCCCTGGCCTTCGCCCCGATTACGAGACCTCGGCATTCCCCGTCCGAATCCAAATCGGGTCGGCTGAGCAACGGCACTGTAGGCTTCGCTTCCGGTACGGGTCGCACGGTCGTTCCACCATGAAAGGGCTCGGGGCGATGCGCGCACGACAAAACCTCCATGGCACCGAACGAGCCGAACTCCTGCGAGCAGGTGTTGCTCGCCGGAGTTCGGCGTTACTGCTCTACGCTCCTTCGGCTATGGGGTGACGCGGACAGAGAAGGAGGTCTCCTGGGTCTGCGGGTTGAGATGGCCGAACCTCTTCGCTCCGGCTACCGCTCTATCGGACAGCTTCCAGGTGATCAGGCCACGGGTGATGTCCGATTCGTAGATGCGGCCGTTGTACCAGTAGGTCGACCAGTCACCACCCAGCACGATGCCGTTCGGGTTGGTCGGGTGGACCAGTGGTGCTGGATCGGCGAAGGCGATCTCCCGGGCGTTGGCCGGGTCGGTGAAGTCGAGCACCGAGGTACCCGATTGGTATCCGGCGGACACGAGCACGTACCGCTTGCCGCTCGGCACCACGTTGTAGTTGTGCCAGGTGCAGTTCTCGGTGCTGGTTTGGGGCCGGGGGTGAACGAAGCTGCCGACCGGTTCGCCGGTCCGTGCCGCGAAGAAGAACAGCGTCCGGTCGGTGACGCCGCTGGTCGCCTGGCACCGCGCCTGGCTGCCGCCGCCGGGCTCGTGGCCGAAGACCAGCACCTGACCGTCCCAGGTGAAGGCGGCGGAGTGTCCGATGGTGACACCGGGGACCGAGCGGCTGTACAGCTGGGTCGGGTCTTCCAGCGAGCCGGCCGCGGGGGCGTCGATGCTCGGATCGATGCTCCACACGGTGAAGCCGTTACCACCGGCGCAGGCGACGAGGTTGACCTTGCCGAGGATGACGCCAGTGTCGTGGCAGGAGCGTCCCGATGGTTCCCGCCGCAGGAAGGTGGCGGCGGAGGGGTCGTTGAGGGGGATCTTGACGATGTCGATGCCGGGGCAGTTGCCGCTGGAGCCGCTGTTGTAGACGTAGAGGTTGCCGCGGGCGGCGTCCGGTACGAGGGTGGCCGTGTGGGATCCGCAGCCGGCGGGGGTGGTGTCGGCGGCCATGCGCACCGAGCCGATCAAACCGGGATCCGCCGGGTTGGAGACGTCGAAGATGTGCAGGCCTTCAAAGCCCTGCTCGACCGGCTGGCCGTCACAGGTGGCCCCGGCCGGAGCCGGTGAGTTCCAGGATCGGATGAGGAGGTTGTTCCAGACGAGGACGTCGCCCTGGTCCCCGCGGCATTGGTCGTAATTGATGAGCTGGACGGGATTGTCGGGTTCACTGATGTCTATGATGCGGAACCCGTTGTAGTTCCCCTGATAGGCGGTACGCCCCCAAAACGCCAGATCCGAGTTGAAGCGCCCCGCCCCCTCCCCGACGGGCGGCACCGCACGTGCCGTGAAACCCATGGGATGCATGTTCTTGGTGTAGGTGAAGGTGCTCACGGCCTCGGGTGGAGGCTCAGCCGCGCCGATGAGAGGTAATGCCAGCACCACAGCAGCCAGCATTGTGATTAACCGTTTCCTCATAGCTACCTCCGACGGCTTGTAGGAGATTTCTGGCCGCCTCTTTCTCCCACAGAACCACCGGACGGTCAAGGCAGCTCATACGGCAATCTTGACATTGCATCACGGACCGACGCACGCGGAATATCACTCGTCAATAACCGCCGATTTTCAGTCGCTCGATTAGCAGGTTCGGCGCGACGAACGGCGACAGCGACGGATGCGCGACAAGAGTGCTGCGTCGCTCAGACGCATGGCTGGTGTTCGTCGCCCAATCGTGCCCGCTTCCTCAGCGAGAAGAACCGGTCACCGTGCAACCGGTGACGCCCCTTGGGTAGCCAGGCCTTCCTGGTGAACGAACAGCTCATCGGGAGGCTTCCTGTGGATGTCACACAGCGTCGCCCGATGGCCGATGCTGGTGGTGTCCCGCCCGAGTTCCCACCCTGACATCATGCTCGGTGTCACCCAGAGTGACCGCCGGGAGCACGCAAGTCCGTCTCCTCGACCACCTGCTCCAACGTCAAGTTCCGAGTACCTCAGCGGGGAGTCCCCCTGCGCTGGCCCTGACGGATAGCGGGGCATGGCCGATCATGACCTCCAGGACGCCGGCAGAGGGCGGCGGTTACCCCACCGCCATCACCGATGATGCACCGGCATCTGACGCACCGGGGTCGGCCGCGACCTTCTCACACACCGTCAACAGGTCCGGATGCTGACGCAGCCGGACATAGCCCTGAGGCGGATGGAAGGAGCCCGTCTCCTCGCGCAACTTCTCGGCCGAAAGCCCCGGATACTCACTCACGTGCCGGATCGGGATCGCGAACGCCCGTTCCAGGCCCTGGACGTACTCCAACCCGCCCGCCCCGTTCCCGGCCCGAGCTCGCTCCACGATTGCCGCGATCTGCTCTGGGAGGTCCACAACCGCCGACCCCAGGTCGATGACCGCCGCCAACCGGGACATCGGAGCATTCAGATAGAGGAACCAGCGGGTCGCGCACCCCTCCAGGAAACGGCGGCGGAACTCGTGCGTCTTCGGCCCTGCCCGCTCAGTTCCTCGCGCCGCCGCCGTTCCGCGTCTCAGTGGGATTATTGATTCGCGATTCGCGATTCATTAGGATAAGCCCATGGGGATCGACGGCCTCAGAGTTTTGTCCTCGACGGTGTTCGGCCACCGGTATCGGCTGGAGTTGCTTGCGGCGCTCAGCTGCGCCCGGGACGGCGAGGGGGTCTGCCTGAAGTTTCTGGCCGACAAGTGCGGGGCGCCATCGAGTGTTTACTATCCGTCGCTGAAGTCGCTGCTCTCCGCGGGTCTGATAGCGCGTTTTGCCAGGACGAAGCGGAACCGGTGGGTGCTGTACGGACGTAAGCCGTCCCCGGTATGGACGGGCGTGCAAGTGATGATGGAGGATCTTGAAGTGGAGATCGACTTCCGGGACGTGGTGCGCGCCTGGCCCGAGGCGTCGTGATGAGCGATACTTCGACGCTCGTCCGCTTCCGCGGAGTGAAGCCTCATCCCGTACCCGCCGACGTATCCGTCTCCCATGTAAGCCTCTTCGGCACCTCGGTGTGGATGACCTATCGGCCCCATCCGGGTGAGTGGCGTCGCCGCACGGCATGCGGGTTGGGCGCTGTGTTGGCGTGGGATCTCTTGGACACAGTGATGGAGTTGCCGGAGGGCGCGCCTGTGCCGATGGCCACATTGTCACCGGTTGTGCGGCGACGTCTGGCGCAGGCCCCTCAAGGGGTGGTCACGATGGCCGACGGCTTTGTGACCCGGCGGCTGGTTGTCCCGCTGACGCCCTTGCTGGCCGTGGTGACCTCTCGAAGCTGGGATGCCGGCTTGCTTGCGGCGTCACGGTTCGCCGCCTACTGCCAGCGGATGGTGGTCGTCTCGAAGATCCCTGGGGACGATAGGGAAGCCCTCAGACGCGCAGAATTGTACGGAATCGGCGTCGCGATCATGCGTGCACGGCGACCCGAGGTCGTGCTAGAGCCTGAGCCAGTGAACGACTGGGAGCCCACCCCGGCCTGGTGGCGCTTCAGCGAGGACATCTACGCGCAGGTCGCGCCAGGCAGAAACTGACCTCAGACCTTCGCCGAGCCCAGCTCGACCGGCCACGCGGGGAGGCTCGCCCAGATCTTCAGCGCCGACTGAGGCTCTAGACCATCCATGCGCCGCATCTGCTGGAGGAAGACCGTGTGGGCATCCAGCGCACCCTGGCACAGGTTCCTCCAGTACTCGGCCCGCCGTCGCATGCTCGGGGCCTGCAACATGTCACAGGCCCATCGGGACCAGACCGCCACAGCGTGGGCGATGGCCTCGTTCTGGTGCTCGCGCCGCAGGAACCGGCTCAGCCGCTGGCCACGGCAGACCCTACAATCGCAGCGGGGCACGATAGTTGGCCGGGCGCCGAAGAAGCTGTTGATCTTACTGCCGCGCAGCCAGCACGCCAGCTCCGGGACCAGGACGCTGGGCGACTGGTCTTGTTCCTGTCCTCTGCGGTGGTAGGAGCGGGGCTTCTCGGCGGGGTCGACGGTGTGCCGGACACTGCCGCCGGTGCCGATCGCACCGGCGAATGCGCCATGGGCGAGGAGATCGAACGCGTTGAAGTCGGTGCGGATGGCCATCAGGGGCACGGTGGCCGCCAGAGACCGCAGGTTGGGAATGATCTGCTTGGACTGGTCGAGCGGGTCGAACTGCCCTCCCAAGATCAGGGCGATGGGCCTGGCAACGTCCTCCAGGACCGCTGCCGTGCGGCGGAAGCGGTCGCGCGCCAGCAGGGAGGCGTCGAGTGGGACCACGAAGATCGCCTCCTTCCGGAGGTCCCTGGCGATCCTGGCCGCCGCTTTGAGAATGTCGATGCCACCGCCGGGGATGTAGCCCGTCGGAGTCAGGGCCGCACTCGCCCCCATCCGCAACTGCTCGTCGAGGAGGTCCTCCAGCGAGGAGCCCTCGATCCGGCCGTCGGGAATCTGGAAGGGGGCCTCGCAGGTGGCGGTGTACTTCCCACGGTCGTCATAGCACGCCGGGTCCATGAGAACGGGCGCATCGAACCCGATATCGCACAGGAACCGCATGGCCTTACCCGCGTTCGCTCCCGATAGCACCAGGCCGGACCGGCCGGTGTCCACGTGGGGCAGGACGGCGTGGAGCTTGTCCAGGTTCTGCCCCGGCCGCAGATACACCATCATCCGGTTGACCAGAGTGGACGCCGCGCCGGACGGCGTGGGCGGGGACTCGAGGCCACCGAGAGTCTCCCAGACGGACGACTCCTGGCTCTGGG
This sequence comes from Actinomadura sp. SCN-SB, assembly GCF_043906805.1. Taxonomy (NCBI): domain Bacteria; kingdom Bacillati; phylum Actinomycetota; class Actinomycetes; order Streptosporangiales; family Thermomonosporaceae; genus Actinomadura; species Actinomadura sp. SCN-SB. The sequence continues at coordinate 33,883 of NZ_JBIMPP010000029.1, forward strand.
CGCCCTCACGCGAGCCGGCCGCACCGTTGCGGCCCTCCTGGCGATCTCTCATCAGCCGATTTCCTCAGTCTCGTGCTGGTGACGCTGTGTCCATGCCTTCGATGTCGAACAGGGCGGAGAAATTCGCCGGCGTCGTCCCTGCCGCCTCGGCGGCCGCCTTGACCCCGCCAGACTTCGCGACCGCATCCCTCACGAGCCCCGGGACCACGGTGGCGCGCTCGGTCGGCAGAGGCTCGGGCTCACCGGTGCGCCAACCCAGCGCTGAGATCTGTGCGTTGATCGCTCGATACCGAGACTCGGTGATCGCGCCGAGGTCCACAGCCCGGTGGAGCAACGCGGCGGCCGACACCCGCCAGGTCGCCTTGAGCTGCAACAGCCGCGCCGGGGTGAGCGGCATGGCCTTCAGGTCGGCACGAACCTGGTGGGCGGGAACCAGGAGTTCCGCAGCGAATGCCTGAGCCATCTCCTCGGGGTCCTCTCCCGCATCAGGTGCGCACGCTATGTGCCCGATCTCGTGCGCCAACGTGAACCGCTGCCGGTCCGTCGGCGCATCGGTGTTGATCACCAGCAGGGGTGGTTCGCCGTGCGGATGCAGGCTGGTGGCATCAACCTCGCGCCCTCCCAGGGACATGGGGATCACCAACGCCCCCATCGACTCCGCGATCTCGGTTACCGACTCCACGGCGCCCTCGCCCAGGTGCAGGGCTTCACGCACGGCCCGCGCCGCATCGTCGGGCCCGTCCATGCCGCCGACGCGCACGGGCTCCCAGGTGAACTCGGGCAGCGAGCGCCCCGCGAGACCAGCGATCCGGTGCAGGTAGAGCCGCAGCAGGTTGATCCGCGCGTGCAGGACCCGCAGCGTCGAGGCCTTCGTCGACTTGCGGTTTCGGTGGTAGAGACACCCTTCACCCAACGACCAAAGCTTGGCCTCCGAGGCCAGCAGATCAGCCGTGCTCTCCAGGGCCTCGGCGAACAACGCCAGCCGTTCCCCGGTGACCGTGAGCGCGCCGCTCTCTACTCGAGACACGTAACCCTGGCTGATCTTCGACCGGTTCCCCTCCAGCCGACTGAGCCGCGACGCCAGCTGCGACTGCGTCAGTCCCAATGCCTCTCGCGCGGCAACGAGCAGATGCGGATTCGCTTCCGGCTCATCCACCGCGAACAACGCATCCATGCCCACGAGCATACCCCAGCACCAGCGGAAGATTCGCCGAATTATTCCGTCGTCAATGCGGACGCCCATACCGCGCGACGAAACCTCGACCCGCCGGATCGCCCCGACGGGGGATCTCGCTGGCCAACATGCCGCGACGGTCAACAAGCCCGCCTGGCGGCACATGCCGCCTGCTGCTTCGTGACCATCCGTTGACGCTTGCCGCTCGGGCGTCCCTCCGTGACCGACCGATGGCCACACCCGGATATTCGAGGGCGGCGAGCGCTTCCGTCCGGTCATACTCTCCTCCGGAACTGGCACCCGACTGACCTGCGAGGACCGTGTGACCCCGATCTACCTCTCGGCGAACCAACCCCGCTGGACCCCCACCAGCGAAGCCGACATCAAGGCCGCCCTCGACGGCGGCTTGATCGGGGAGTCGCACTACCTGGACCTCAAGGAGGTCCCGTCCACCAAGGGCGACAACAAGGAGTCGGCCAGGGACATGGCGTCCTTCGCCATCGACAGCGGCACACTCATCGTCGGCATCGCCGAGGACAAGGACAAACGCACCTTCACCCTCGCACCCCAGCCGCTCAAGGGCTTGGCCGAGAAGATGGAGCAGATCGCCCGCAGCATCCCCGACCCGCCGCTGAACGTCATCACCCAGGAGATCGCCTCCGAGGCCGACCCCGCCAAGGGCTACCTCGTCATCCACATCCCGGCCAGCCCCGCCGCGCCGCACATGGTCGACGGCCGCTACTGGGGCCGCGGCGACAAGACCAAGCACGCCCTCTCCGACGCCGAGGTCGTCCGCCTGCACGAACGCCGCCGCATCGCCGACCGCGACATCCTGGCGCTGCTGCAGGAAGAGATCGACAACGACCCCATCCCCGCCGGCATCCGCCAACAGGCCCACCTGTTCCTCGTCGCCCAGCCGCTGGCCGGCCGACCGGACATGCTCCTGGAACTGACAAGCGCTCCCACCTGGAACACCGACCTTCACGCGTTCATCCAGAAGGCCTACGCTCCCGACATCCAAGCCGCCGTCAACGGCAACGATGTCTCGCCTCGCCTCAACGACGCTCACAACGGCTTCCGCCGGTCCCGCGGGGTCGCGCGCGCAACCCCTAATCTCGCCGACCGCAGCAACTTCAGACCCATCTCGGAATACTCCCCGGAGGACGCAATCGAGCTGCAGGTCCATGAGGACGGTGGCCTGCGCCTGTTCTCCAGCCGCCTCTCCGACAAGCGGGGCCAGGGCTCTTCGCCGGAGGAACAGGTGATCATCGAGGCCGTCGCCGTCATTCACGCCCGGCGATTCCTCGCCCTGGTCGTCGCAGCGGGCGAGCATGCTGGCTACTTCGGCAACTGGGCATTGGCTCTGGGAGCCACCGGGCTCCAGGGACTTCGGCCGGCACCCGGCCGGAACTTCTGGGGCGATGGACCCGCTTACGACCGGGACATCTACACCGCCGCCACCGCCGCCACCAGGGCCGAACTCAACCAGGCCCCCGGAGCGATCACACGTCGCCTCGTCGGGCCGCTCCTTCGAGCCCTGGACACCGAGAGCAATCACATGTCGGCTCTCACCGACCCGGAGCCTGCCCCGGGCGGCCAGTAATTCAGAGAAGGCTGGGGCCGCAGTGGACAGCGCTCCACGTATCTTCTCCAGCGCTCTGGCCAACTGCAGGCGGCACCCCGACGGAACGAGGAGCGCAGTGATGAACGATGTTGTCCTTCACGGTCCCCTTGGGCGACTGGCGAAGCGAATTGCAGAGAAGGGTGGGGTCGACGAGTTCTCCGCGTATGCGGTGCTCCTGAGCCTGTGGTCGGCGTCCATCTCCCGGTCCGTTTCGATGCTCTCCAGGGGGTTCTTGCGGCCGCCGCTGGTATGGATGGCACTCGTGGCGAAGAGCGATGACACGGCACACGAGATCTTCGAAAGAGTCACAGCACCGCTCAACGAACACGACGGCAGCCCCCTCCAAAGCGTGATCCTCCAGAACGCGACCACAAAAGCGCAGTTCGACACGACGGTTCGCCGTGCAGTGCCCCAGGGCCGTAAAGACCCGAACGGCACCCGCAATGTGGTCCTCATCGGCTCTCCATTCCAAACGCGGGGGAGCAACAGCTCCTCTCTCCAGGATCATCTGCAGTATGCGTTCCGCGGAGCATGGGATAAAGGCAGGCAAACCAGCGTCTCCATTGCCAAGAACAAGCTTGGCAGCGCAGAAATGCCACACATCGGCCTCCTGTGGAGCATAGGAGAAGATGCCTGGAACGAGGGCTTCAACGCTCTCCCGGCAGCCACCAAGAGCCGGATCATGTCCGTCACCGGCGATACTTTGCCATCACCCACAAAGAGTGACACCGAAATCCTCCCTCAGGATCTGGTTGAGATCTCCCACGCTCATCGGTGGGCCGTAGCCAGATCACGAATCCTCGATTTCACACCGGCCGCCAAGGAACTGCTGGGAAAGATCTATTCCAGCGTAGACGGCCTGGGAACAGAGAATCCAGGAAGATCACAATGGCTGGACGGCCCGGAAGGGCATTTCCTCCGAGCGTTCGAGCACACGTTGCGTACGGCGGCGTCGCTGGCCGCGGCGGACCTCTCAACGCTGATCGGTGTGGTACACGCCAAAGCCGCGTGGTCGTTCACTCGTCGCTCTATGCTGGACACAGCGGACCTGCTGACGGCTGTCAACGGCCGAACGCCCGTTACGACCTTCATTCTGGCCGAGATCGCCGACATCGACGCTGTCATTGCTCAGCTGGACCTGGCCGATGAGCCGCTTCCCGACTACGGCGACGAGCCAGTTGAACCCGACCGCGTGGACGCGGAGGGGGGTCCCGTCGCCCGTAGAGAGGCCGTCGTCCAACGGCAACTACGCGACTCGGTCATTGTTCGCAAGGTGAAGAATTGGTACAGGAACCAGTGTCAGATATGTCGCTTCGCTATCAGAGTTCCAGGGCCCGCTGAGGGTTACAGCGAGGGAGCGCATATTCGCGCCCTGGGTATCGCACACAAGGGCGCCGATAGCCTGGACAATTTGCTCTGCCTGTGTCCGAACTGTCACAAACGTTTCGATCTTGGATCGATTTACCTTACGGATGAACTTCGGATTATCGACTTCTTTACGGGAGAGAGTCTGGGTGACCTCTTCCTGGTTTCCGGTCATCAAATCGACCTAGAGAATGTCCGCTACCATCGGCGGCATTTCGCCATCGACTGAGCGCGCGCACGGGCGGCCCCGTACGGTCGTTGACCGTACGGGTCCGACTCTTGGGTACCCTGTATCGAGTGGCCGGTGGCGATGTCAGGCCGGCCGATCTGGTTCCATACGGGTGATGGCGGCCAACTCCAGCAACTTGTCCGCCATTTCCTCGGCCTCATCGGGGATGAGCAGGAGTTCCTCCGCCGACCCCATCTCGGAAATCACCACCCGGGCTCCCTTCAGATCCGGCTGACGGCGTAGCGAGAGCAGCAGGTCCAGGACCAGACGGCCATCGTGGACGTTGTCCCGGTCGACATCGCGGACGACCAGCAGCGGACCGCAATGACGTCCGTCATCGAGCTCGATCGGTTCGTGGTTCTCCTCGCACCACGGCGGACACACCGACGTCGCCGCATTCGGCTGGGCACGCAGCCCCGCACGTCCGGTCGCAACGAGACGGGCGAGCATGTCGCGCACCTCGGTGGCTTCCGCCAGAGTCATCACGTTTTCGGCGCACGCGTCCTGCCCGGTCAGGTAAATCAGGGGCTCGGCGGCCCCCGGCTCCTGGCGTAGCATGGCGAGCATTTCTGAGAGATGAGTCTGGCCGCGCACTTCAAAGGGGTGGTGGGTCAGCTCGACGCCGGGGATCTCGCTGGCGTGGCAGATGTCGATGGGCGTCGCGTGCGCCTCGGAGGCGCACCAGGGTGGGCAGCCGCCCACGCTGTGGCGCTGCCCGGTGGTGTTGGATCGGATCTGGCAGATCTGCTCCAACACCTGCCGCCAACGACCGTGCTGGATCACGGCGAGCATGTGGTCGCGCAGCTCTTGTTCGTCGATCAGTTCCTTCCCGAAGGCCTCCAGGACGTCCCCGAAAGTGCCCAGGATGTCGATCGCCTCGCCCGGAAAATGGCGGTCGACGTGGTCCTGGATTCGGCGAAGGACCAACTCCCTCAGGTCGGCGTTGCTCTTTGGATCGTCGGTGTTTCCGTCTCGGGGCGCGGTCACGGGACGGGCATCGGTGATTGTCACGTCGTGCTCCTGTCGTGAACTGTCACTCGTCCCCTCAGTGTTCTTTCTTCCCTCCTCACTCCAGAGGACTCATACCTATTTAGTCGCACCATGATTCACGCATTCCGGACAGGTCCCCCAGTCACCACGGCCTACTTCCCCCAACAGAGAAGGTCGACGAAGCCGCGGCCCCTTCGCAGCCCCTCCCGGCGTCGGGCTGGCCGCGGTGCTGGCGCTCCGGCAGCTCGTCGAGGTGCTGGAGACGTTGCAGGTCGACAACGCGCGCGCCCAGGGCTGGTCCTGGCGCGGCATCTCCCGCCGGCTCGGGCTCACCAAGCAGGCCGTGCTCTACAAGCACGGGATGCGCTTCCGCAAGGACAAGGACTCCTGATGTGGGATCGGCTCAGCCCCGAAGGCGCGCATGTGGTGCGGTACGCCTACCTGGAGGCCCGCGAGTTCGGCCACCAGCTCGGCCGCTACCCGTGGACCTCCTCCTACATCGGTGACGAGCACGTCCTTCTGGGCATCCTGCGCTACGGCCAAGGCCCCGCCACCGCGCTGCTGCGCGGACGCGCGGGAGCGGCTGCGCGAGATCGGGCCGACGTTGCGTCCGCAGTTGATGTCGCCGATGCCTTGCGCGGGTTTGGTGCGATATCGAGGCGCTTCGCCAGAACTCGGAGGCCGCGTTCGGCGCCGACGCCGTCCAGGCTGCCGAACGGAGGGTCCGGCGGCGTCCCTGGTGGCGCGGTGGCCGCCGGCGGTGGGCACGCCCGTACACCTCACTGTGCGCCGATCGGGGATGGACGGCGTCAACATCCTTCCGACTCGGGGATGAGTCGTTCAGCGTGATTCGTTGCGGGGGCTGCGCCGGGGTAGGAGGAGGACGGCTGCGGTTCCTCCGATGACGACTACGGCGACGCCGGCCAGCAGGGCTGTGCTCATTCCGGCGGCGAAGGCGTCGCGGGCGGCCTGGGCGAGTTGGGCGCCGGGTTCGCCGCCGATGCGGGCGGCGACTTGCAGGGCGGCGGCTAGGGAGTCGCGCGTCGCGTCGGCGGCAGCGGCGGGGAGTCCCTGTGCGGCTTCGCCGGCGTCGTCGCGGTAGACGGTGTTGTGGACGCTGCCGAGGATCGCGATGCCCAGGACGGCGCCGAGTTCGCGGGTGATGTCGTTGAGGGCCGAGGCGACGCCCTGCTTGGACGCCGGTAGCGCGGTGACGATGACGTCGGTGGCCGGGGTGGCGGCGAAGGCGACTCCCGCGCCGACGAGGAGGCTGCCGCCGAGGATGGGACCGAATCCTGAATCGGCGTCGATCATGGACATCACCACCAGGCCCGCGGCGATGAGGACGACGCCGAGGCCGATGATCGGGCGCATGCCGTACCGGTGCGCCAGCCGGGGTGCCCCCGGCGAGAAGACGATCATGGCGATGGCGAGGGGCATCAGGCCGAGCCCGGCGACGAACGGGGAGTAGTCCAGGATCTCCTGCAGGTACTGCAGGAGCAGGAAGAAGATCCCGAACGCGGCCACCGACTCCACGGTGATGATCAGCGAGCCTCCCGACACGCCGCGGAGCCGGAAGATCCGCACGTCCAGCAGCGGCCGGTCGGTGCGCAGCTCCCACCAGGTGAAGGCGGCCAGGCCAGCGGCGGCGATCGCGAAGCCCGCCACCACTAGCGGGTCGCTCCAGCCGCGTTCCGGGCCTTCCACGATTGCGAAGACGAGGCCGGTGACGCCCGCCACCGACAGCGCCGTGCCGGGCAGGTCGAGTGGGGTGGAGTGCGGATCCCGCGACGTGGGCGTGAGGGCGGCGGTGCCGGCCAGCGCGAGGGCCGCCAGGACGATGTTGAAGACGAAGAGGGATCGCCAGGAGTAGGACTCCAGCAAGCCGCCCGCGATGAGGACGCCGAGCAGGCCGCCGCCGGCGAAGACCCCCGACCACACCCCGACGGCCTGCCCGCGCTCTTCCGGCGGGAAGATGTTGGTGATGATCGACAGGGTCATCGGCACGACGAGCGCGGCCCCCGCCCCGGCCAGGGCTCGGAGGGCGATCAGCGCGCCGACCGAGTCGATCCAGAGCACGGCGGCGGAGGCCACACCGAAGATGATCAGCCCGGCGATCAGCACGCCCTTGCGTCCGTACCGGTCGCCGATGGCTCCGCCCGGCAGCAGCAGCCCGGCGAACACCACGCCGTAGGCGTTCATCACCCACTGCAGCTGGGCCTCGGTGGCCTCCAAGTCGCGGGCCACGGCGGGGAGCGCTACGGCCAGGGACACCAGCATGCCGACCACGACCGTCAGCGCGACGCACATTACCGCCAGCACGATCAACCTGCGGCGCCGCCCGACGGGCGGTGCGGTAGGCGGCGCGGTGACACCGGTCCCGGTCATGGTTCCACCTCATCCAAGCAGACGTTTGAAACGCTTGTTTGAAGTTTAGCTCCGCCGAGCCCCCGATTCAAACGAGCGTTTAAACTTGGCGGCATGAGCGGTGGAGCAGCGCGTACGAAGGAGCGGATCCTCGATGCCGCCGAGAGCCTGTTCGGCGAGCGCGGCTTCGCGGGCACCTCCTTGCGGGCGCTGACGGACGCCGCAGGCGTGAACGTGGCGTCGGTCAACTACCACTTCGGATCCAAGGAAGGGTTGCTGCGTGCGGTGGTCCAGCGCGCCATGGCCTCGGTCAACGCCGATCGGGAACGCATGCTGGACCAGCTGGAGGCGGGCGGTGACGAGCCGACGGTCGAGGAGCTGGTGCGCGCGTTCGTCACCACCGGCGCCAGCCTGGTCGCGCGGCACGGCGAGCGCGAGCGACAGGTCGCCCGCTTCATCGGGCGGGTCATGTGCGAACCGGAGCCGGAGGTCCGCAGGCTCTTCGCCGCCGAGGTCGGTCCGGTGGAAGGCCGGTACGCCCAGGTGCTCGCCAAGGCGTTGCCCCACCTGACCGCCGAGGAGGTGGCGTTCCGCTATCAGGCCATGGTGGGCCTGATCGCCCTCCACCAGAGCGGGACCCTGGCCGACCTGCATCCTTCGTTCCAAGGTGGTCCGGCCGCCCGAGCGTCATCGGATGCCACCGAGCAGCTCGTGGTGATGCTCACCGGGCTGTTCCAGGCACCGTCCATGACCGACCCGGCCGCAGCGGGCGGCAGCGCGGCGAGGTGATGAGAGATCGAGCGCCGAGCGATCGTGGCCGGTGGGGGCATCGGAGGGCTGGCAGCGGCTCTGGGGCTGACCCGGTCCGGGTGGCGTGTAACGCTCATGGAGCAGGCGCCCAGATTCGAACCGGCCGGTGCGGGACTGTCGCTGGCGCCTAATGCCGTACGCGCGCTGGACTGGCTGGGCCTGGGCGACGTCCTGCGTTCCCAAGGAATGATCCACGGTGCGGCGGGCATCCGGGGGACGTCCGGCAGGTGGCTGATGCGGACCCGCATCGAGGAGCTGGAGGAGAGGTTCGGCGCGCCGGCGATCGCCATTCATCGCGCCGACCTGCACGACCTGCTGGTCGCCGCCGACGACGCTGCCGCACTCCGCCTCGGCCACCAGGTGACTTCGGTACGTACAGATCGCGACTCGGCGAACGTCACCTATCGAGGGCCGGAGGGCATCGGCTCGGATACCGCGGACGTGGTCGTCGCAGCGGACGGGCTGCATAGCCAAGCTCGCTCCGTACTCTTCCCTGAACATCCGGGCCCGGCGTACGCAGGCTACATCACCTGGCGCGGCGTGGTCCCGTCCCAGACGTTGCCGACGGTGCGGCCTGCCGCTGCCGTCACCGAAACCTGGGGGCGCGGTCACCGGTTCGGCATCGTTCCGCTCGTCGATGACCAGATCTACTGGTTTGCCACCGCGTCGCTGCCCGAGGGGAGTCACACCGAGGACGACCTGAACGACCTGGCGGTCAGGTACGCCGGATGGCACGATCCGATCCCGGCCGTCCTGGACGCGACTCCGCCAGAGGCTCTGCTGAGGCACGACATCTGCCACCTGGAGACGCCTCTGCCGCGCTACGCGAGTGGTCGCATCGCGCTTGTCGGTGATGCCGCGCACGCCATGACACCCGACCTTGGCGAAGGCGCGGGACTGGCGATCGAGGATGCCGTCACGCTGTCCGCCGCGCTGGCTCGCGCAACCAGTCCGGCCGAGGTGACCGCGGCGCTGGCCGCCTACGATCGCGCGCGTCGGCCACGGACACAGAAGCTGGTGCGGATCTCCGCCAGGTACGGCCGGATCGCGCAGTGGCGCAACCCCCTCGCCGTCGCGGTGCGCGATACGCTCGCCACGCTCGTCCCGCCCAGCGGCTACCTCCGCGCGACGACCGAGGCTCTGTCCTGGGAACCTCCGCGTTCACAGGTCTGAGGCGTCAGGGTGTGGACGGCCAGGCCCGCGGCGGCGCGGCGACGCCGTCGAGGCTCCGCAGCACCCAATCGATCAGCTGGGCGCGTCGCGGGATCAGATAGAAATGATCTCCCGGAAACACCTTCATGGTGAACCTGCCGCGGGTGAACGCGCGCCAACCCTGGGCCTCTTCGACGGTGACCTCGGTGTCGTGATCGCCCAGCATCGCGGTCACCGGGCAGTCGAGCACGGAGCCGCACGGCTCATAGGACTCGATGAGGCGGAAGTCATCGCGCACCGTCGGCAGCATCAGCTCGGCCAGCTCCGGATGGTCCGCCAGAGCATGATTCGCCGGGGCGAGCCGCCGCAGCTCGGTGAGCAGGTCTTCGTCGCTGGCCCGGTGTACGGCCTTGCGCCGCTGACGATCCGGAGCGGGGCGGCCGGAGACGAACAGTCGTGCCGGTGTCCGGCCCCGGCGTTCCAGTCGGCAGGCGACCTCGTACGCGACACCGGCGCCCATGCTGTGGCCGAGTAACGAGATCGGACGCCCGGCGCAGAGCGGCTCAAGTGCCTCGGCCACGAGATCCGCCAGCTTGCCCATGTCGTGGACGCGGTCGTCCCTGATGCGGTCTTCTCTCCCCGGGTATTGGACGGCCAGGAGCTCCACCGACGACGGCAATGACCGGGACCAGGATCCGTAGAAACTGGCGGCGCCTCCGGCGTGCGGGAAGCAGACCAGCCGCAGCGCCGCCGCGGGCCTTGGTTCGGCGCACCGGAACCACGTGTCGTGCGATGTCATGGAGTCCGTCGCAGGTAGTCCGCGATGGCCGCCACCGTCGGGCGGCTCATCATCTCTCCTAGCAGGTCGCCGAACGGCAGCTCGCCGGCCTGCGGTAGTTGCTGGCGCATGCGGCCCACCACCTGGGCGACGAGCAGGGAGTCGCCGCCGAGGTCGAAGAAGTTCTGATGTCGGCCGACCGCGGCCCGGCCGAGGGTGTCGGCCCAGCAAGTGGCGAGGAGGCCTTCCAGCTCGTCGAGCGGATGCTCATCGGATGCGCCCGCGTCGTCGTCCGCCGCGGCTCCGGGAAGCCAGGAGGCCAGCCGCTTGCGGTCGAGCTTGCCGTTGTGGCTGAGCGGCAGCGCGTCCACCACCTGGATATGGGACGGCAGCATGTAGTCCGGCAACCGTTCGTCCAGATGCGCCATCAACTCGGCGGTGTCGATCCGTTCGCGATCCGGCTTGAAGCGCGCCGCGAAGAGATGCTGGCCGAACGGGCTCAGGGCATGATCGTCGGGTGGGAGGCAGAACGAGCCCGATGCCCCGGCTTGGGCGAGGAAATCCAGCCACTGCCCGCGGCTGAAGAACACCTCGTCTTTGCCTTGCCTGCCGTCCACGAAGTCGCCCTGGCTTTCGTCGACCCTGACCATGAACTCCATCGAGGTCATGAGCTCGTGCCGGTCACGGGTCATCTCGGTGAAGAGGAGCCATCCGCCGGGCGCCAGCAGCTCCCGCAGGTCGGCCAGCAGACGCGGCACGTCCCAGGCGTTGTGGAGGGTCTGGGCGACGACGATGAGGTCGAAGGAGTTCGGCTCCAGTCCCTGGGCCCGGTAGTCCTGGTTGATGTCGGCCAGTCCGTAGCCGACCCACGGGTAGTCGTGGAAGCGTTGCCGCGCCTCGTTGAGGAAGAACCGGGAAACGTCGGTGAACAGGTACTCGGTGTCGTGGTCGGCGAGCACCGGGAGGAGTTCCGCCGTGGTGGCGCCGATCCCTCCGCCGAGCTCCAGCACGCGCAGTGGCGCGGATCCGGCTGATCGCTTCAGCTCTTCGGCGAGCCCGCTCACGGCGGTCTTCATGGCGCCGTGCAGGTACCGGGATACGACGTTGCCGGAGTAGGCGGCCTGCGCGGTTTCCAGGCGTCCCCCAGGGAAGAGCAGTTCCACGGTGTCGAGCTCGCCGCGTAGCTGTTCGGGCAGCCGCCGGGTGCTTTCCCGGAAGAAGCCGAACAGGTCGGCGGGCCAGACCTGCTCCTGCCGGGCTTCCTCGGCGCGGCGCCATGCGTCGTCGAGCATCTCCGTACTCACCGTGCGGAGGTCGTGGTATTGACCGGTACGCGGCTCGCGGCGGATCAAGCCGGATTGCTCGAGGGCCGCGAGCCAGCGGCGCACCACCCTGTGGTGAGCGGGTACGACCTGCATCCGATCCAGGATCTCCGGAAGCGTGGGCCACTCCCCCTGGCCGGTGAACAGGCCCGCGGGACGGAGGGTGTGCGCGATCGAGAGCAGGACGGCGTCGTCGAGCCGTTCGAGGAAACCGGCGATCCGGTTCTCCTCGATGATGTCAGCGGTCGCTCGCTCGGCCTCGGCCGGGGCGCTCTCGGTGAGCCGCTCCGCGGCGGCCGGGTCGCCGTCTCCGGCGGCGCGTCGCGTGGGCTCGGCGAATGCGGCGAGCCGGCGCTCCAGCGGCTGGTCGCCGTCGACGATCACGGTGGCCGAGCCGACGGCCGGATGCGACGACAGGGCCGATTCGATCTCGGCGAGCTCGATCCGATGTCCGCGGATCTTGACCTGGAGGTCGGATCGGCCGAGGAACTCGATGTCGCCGTCCGGCAGGTAGCGCCCGAGATCGCCGGTGCGGTACAGGCGTACGCCGGTTTCCGGGTGCGTGATGAAGCGGTCGGCGGTCTTCTCCTCGTCGCCGAGGTATCCGAGCGCCAGCCCGATGCCCCCGATGTAGAGCTCACCCGCGGTCCAGGCGGGACATGGCCGCATCATCCAGTCCAGGACGTGGAAGGTCTGGTTGGCCATCGGCCTGCCATAGGGGATGCTGCGCCAATCGGTGCCGACCTCGCCGATCGGATAGTAGATCGACCAGATCGCCGCCTCGGTCGCGCCGCCGAGGCTGATCACCTCCAGGTCCGGCATCTGCTTGCGGATCTGGTCCGGCAGCGTGACCGGTATCCAGTCGCCGCTCAGCATGGCGAGTCGCAGGAACTGCGGAACGTTGGACGGGTCCGACTCCAGATAGTGGGCGAGCATCTGCAGCTGCGCCGGTACCGAGTTCCAGACGGTGATGTGATGCTCGGAGATCAGTTCCGCCCAGTGCGAGGGGTCGCCGCGGCGTGCGGCGTCCGGCAGCACCAGGCAAGCCCCGGCGGCGAGCGTGCCGAAGATGTCGTACACCGACAGGTCGAAGCCGAGATTGGCGAGGCCCAGGACGGTGTCCTGCCCGGTGACGCCGAATCGGCGGTTGATGTCGTCGATGGTGTTGACCGCGCTGCGGTGACTGATCATTACGCCCTTGGGGCGGCCAGTCGAACCCGACGTATAGATGACATAGGCCAGGTCGTCCGGAGCGGCGACGCGATGCTCGGGTGCGGTCGCCGACCGGCCCAGGATGTCCACCACGATGGGGGTGACGCCGTCCGGATAGCTCGCCGCTTCCATCAGCCACGACTGGGTCAGCACGTGGCGCACCCTGGCGCCCTCCAGCATCTCGTCACGGCGTGCGGGCGGTTGGACGGTATCGATCGGCAGGTAGACCGCGCCGGCCATGAGCGTCCCGAGCACGGCGACGACCTGCTCGACGCCCTTGTCCATCACGACGGCCACGTTCTCGCGCTCGGCGCACCCTTCGGCGCGGAGAACCTCCGCGACGTTCGACGCGCGGCCGAGCAGCTCCCCGTAACTCATGCGGCCGCCGCTCCCGATGACCGCGGTCGCTTCGGGGTTTCGTGCCGCACGCTCCAGGAAGCCGTCATGCAGCAGCCGATCAGAGATGGGCGCGCCGGTGGCGTTCACGTGTTCGCGCACGCGTAGCTGGTCGTGCGGCAGCAGGGTCGGCGTCCACTCCCCCCATTGCGTCGTTTCCGAAGCCAGGGAGCGCAGCATGCCCACGTAGGCGTCGAACATCGCGTCCAGCAGGCCCGCGGGGAAGAGCTCTTCCACCGCGTCCCAGGCCAGCAACAGTCCACCGGCGGTCTCATAGACCTGGTGGTCGAGCCAGACCTGCGGAGTCTGGGAGATCATCCAGGTCCACTCGCCGAGCTCGCGGCCGAAGGTCTCATCGATCAGCTCGCTGCCCAGGTTGCTGGCGAACACCACGGGCGCCGCCACCCGCTCGCCGTCCCTGGTCCGGGCGAGATCGCGCAGCACGTCGACGGCGGAGTAAGCGGCGTTCGAGACGTCGGCGCGGAGCTGCCGCTGGAGCATGTGCACACGCTCGGCGAAGGGGCGCGGCTCGGTCAGGTCGACGGCCAGCAGGACCAGGTTGGTGAAGTCGGCGACCAGCTCCGACACTGCCGGATGCACGTCGTCCCGGTCGAACAACGGCACGTTGAGCGAGAACCGCGGTTGGGCGCTCCACGCCCCGAGCACCTCGGCGTACGCGGCCATCAGCACCATCGCCGGCGTCAGGCCGTGTTCACGAGCCCGGGTGGTGATACGCCGCCATTCGGCTGGCTCCAAGCGGTGCGTACGCCGAACGAAGCGTGGCCGTGTTACGTGCTCGGGCTCGACCGCGAGGGGCAGTTGGGGCCCGCTGGGCAGGTCGGCGAGCCGGGCTTGCCAATACTCCCGCGCTCGGTCTCGGGCGCCGTCGCGCTGCGCCGCGATGTCGACGAGGTATTGGGGAAAGCTGTAGTCGAGCGGGCCGGGCCGCTGATCGGGCTGCGCGTAGGTCTTGGCGAGATCCGCGAACAGGATCTGGATGCTCATGACGTCGGCCACGAGCAGGTCGATGTTCACGTGCAGCCGCGTCCGCTCGTCCGGCAACAGCGACAGCTGAACGTCGAACACCTCGCCCCGGCTGACGTCGAGACGCCGATGTGACAGCCGTTCGCGCACCGAGTCCAGCTCGGCCGCCACGGCTGGTTCGTCCAGTGCGCGCAGGTCGTGCACGGTCAGCCCGGACCAGGCGGCGTCGGGGAGGACCTGCTGGCGACCGTCCTCGAGAAAACGCGCACGCAGCATGGGATGCCGGTCGGTCAGCGCCAGCACAGCGCGTTCGAGGCGTTCCGGCTCGACCGAGTGACCGTCGAACTCGTAGTAGGCGTGGCAGCCGACGCCGCCCAGCTCCATGCCATCGTTCCGGCCGACCCAGTAGGCGCCTTGCACCGGGGTGAGGCCGAAGGGTTCGGACTCCTCCACTCGCGCCGTCGGCGCCCGCCGCCCGCCTGCTTCCGCTGCCTGCCCGTCCGACTTCGCCGACACCAGCTCCCACCAGCCGTCGATCGTCGGGCATTCGGCCAGATCGGCGAAGGAAACGTCCACTCCCGCCCGCCGCAATTGGCTGGCCAGGCCCATCATTCGGACCGAGTCCAGGCCACAACTGATCAAATTCGTATCGTCGGTAATGGCTGCCGGAGAATCGCCGAGCAGGCGTGCGACTTGCTGCCGCATGTCTTCGCGGGTCAGGTGCGACATGTTTGCCCAGAGTAGTTCATAGAGTTAGAGTGTCAAGCCCAGGAGCGACCATTATCTCGCGTTCGCCAATAACTACAGAATGGTAGTAATTCTGATGCTTGAAGGATGCGTGCCGTGGCCCGAAGAATTCGCGCTGGAGTATCGGCGGGCCGGCTACTGGACGGGCGACACACTGGGCGAGCTTTCCAGGCGGTGGGCCAGGGACTACGGCGATCGGGTCGCGATCGTCGCCGCCGACCGGCGATGGACGTACCGCGAGCTCGACGCGCGGGCCGATCGTCTGGCCGCGGGCCTGCATCGCCTGGGCATCGGCTCGGCGGACCGCGTCGTCGTCCAGCTGCCGAACGTGCCGGAGTTCGTCGTGCTCTGCCTGGCGCTGTTCCGCCTGGGCGCGCTCCCGGTGCTCGCGCTGCCGCCGCATCGCCATAGCGAGATCACGTACCTGTGCCGGCTGTCCGAGGCCGTGGCCTACGTGATCCCGGACGTCCACATGGGCTACGACTACCGGACCTTGGCCGCCGAGGCGCAGGCCGCGGCGCCGACGCTGCGGCACGTCCTGGTCGCCGGCGATCCGGGCCCCTACACCTCGCTCGACACCGTCGACGCCGAGCCCTTGGCAGCGGCACCGGCCCCCAATCCCCGCGGCGTAGCGCTGTTCCTGTTGTCCGGCGGTACGACGGGGCTGCCCAAGCTGATCCCCAGAACGCACAACGACTACGCCTACAACGTCCGGGCGAGCGCCGAGGTGTGCGGACTCGACCGGAACAGCACCTACCTGGTCTCCCTCCCCGTCGCGCACAACTTCGCCTTCGGGTGTCCGGGGGTCCTTGGCACGCTGTCCGCTGGCGGAAAGGTTGTGCTGGCCGGCAGCCCGAGCCCCGATGAGGCCTTCCCCCTCATCGAACGCGAACGCGTCACGTTCACGGCGCTGGTGCCGCCCCTGGCGCTGCTGTGGATGGACGCGGCGGAGTGGTCACCGGACGACCTGTCGAGCCTGCGCCTGCTGCAGGTCGGCGGCGCCAAGTTCGCGCGGGAGGCGGCCGCCCGGGTCGAGCCGACACTCGGCTGCCGGCTCCAGCAAGTGTTCGGGATGGCCGAAGGACTGCTCAACTACACGCTGCTGGACGATCCCGAGGAGACGGTGCTGTCCACGCAAGGGCGGCCCCTGTCCGACGGCGACGAGATCCGGATCGTCGACGAGAACGACGAGGACGTGAACGCGGGAGAGGTCGGCGAGCTGCTCACCCGCGGCCCCTACACCTTGCGCGGGTACTACCGCGCCCCCGAGCACAACGCGAAGGCGTTCACACCGGACGGGTACTACCGCACCGGCGATCTCGTCCGGCGTGTCCCCTCCGGTCACCTGATCGTCGAAGGCCGGGTCAAGGACCAGATCAACCGGGGCGGGGACAAGGTCTCGGCCGAGGAGATCGAGGACAACGCCCTCGCCCACCCGAACGTCCATGACATCGCCGTGGTCGCGATGCCGGACCGTCTTCTCGGCGAGAAGACCTGCGCGTATGTCGTCCCACGAGGTACGGCACCGACGCTGGACGAGCTCACCGGCTTTCTCAGCACTCGCGGGCTGGCCGCCTACAAGCTGCCCGATCGGCTCGAGGTCATCACCTCGCTCCCCCGCACCGGCGTCGGCAAGATCGACAAGAAGGAGCTGGCTTCACGGATCACCGACGCGCTGCGTATCGAGTAGGGGGCGGCTGGGCGATCCTCCGGTCGAATCCGGACAGGAGCCGCTCGAGATCCGCCATCAACGTCTTGAATTCGGCCGGGCGAAGCGCCTGGCTTCCGTCACAGCGGGCGGCCGCCCGGTCGGTGTGCACATCGATCATCACACCGTCGGCTCCGGCGGCGGCAGCCGCCAGCGTCATGGGCCCGACGAGATAGGCATGACCGGTCGCATGGCTCGGATCGATCAGCACCGGAAGGTGGCTGTGGCGCCGCACGATCGGGACGGCGGAAAGATCGAGGGTGAATCGTGACGCGGGCTCGAACGTACGGATCCCCCGCTCGCACAGCACAACGTGCGGATTCCCCTCGGCCATCACGTACTCCGCGGCGAGCAGCCACTCCTTGACCGTCGCGCACATCCCCCGTTTGAGCAGGACGGGCCGCCGGGACCGTCCCACCTCCTTGAGCAGCGGGAAGTTCTGCATATTGCGCGTTCCGATCTGCAGCACGTCCGACGACGCGGCGACCATCTCGACATGGTCGGGCTGCATCACCTCCGTGACCACGGGCAGGCCGGTCTGCCGCCGGCGCCGGTCCAGCAGCCGCAGGCCCTTCCTCCCGAGGCCCTGGAAGGAGTACGGCGACGTGCGTGGCTTGAAGGCCCCGCCACGCAGGATCGCCGCGCCCGCCTCGGCCACGGCGTCGGAGATCTCGTGGAGTTGCGGCCCGCTCTCCACCGCGCACGGGCCCGCGATGACCACGAAGTCGGATCCGCCGATGCCGATCCCGCCGACCTCGACGACCGTTCCCATGGCACGGAACTCGCGGCTGGTCAGGCGGTAGTCCCCGGACGGCTGGACGACGCGCCGCACGCCCGCCCGGTCCGTCAGCTCACCGGGAGCGCGGGCGAGGTCGGCGCTCACGACGAGCCGCTGGGCGGCCCACCGGACGAGCCGCGGGGTGCCGCCGACGGCGCGTACCGCGGCGCAGACTCCCTCCACATCGCGAGCGTCGGCGTCGTTCCTCATCTCAACGATCATTGCCAGGCCTTCGCAGGTGTCGGCACGGAATCGGCGTCGGAAGAACGCGGACAGGCCGCCTGTGGGCGGTCGACCTCCCCGGTCACGGGCCCTGTCACGGGCGCTGCGGGCACGAGGCATTGCGCGACGCTGCGCAGCTTCTCGCACGTTTCCTGAAGTTCTCGTTCGGGTCGCGACTGCTCGACGATGCCGGCGCCGGCTCGCAACCAGGTTCGCCCGGCTTCGCGGAAGATCGTTCTCAGCACGAGCGCCGCGTCCATGGCGCCGTTGCTGTCGATGGTGAAGACCGCTCCGCTGTAGAGGCCGCGCGGTTCGGGCTCGTGGCGGCGGATGCTCGCGTAGGCGGCGTGCTTGGGCACACCGGAGGCCGTGACGCTCGGAAAGACCGCGCCGAACGCGTCCCAGGGCCCGCAGTCGGCGGACAACTGCCCCGCCACCTGCGATCCGAGGTGCTGCACGGTTCCCCGCCGCTTGACGTCCATGAACTCCCGTACGGCGACGGTGTCCGGCCGGCACAGTCCGGCCAGCTCGTCATAGGCCACCTTGACCGAGATGGCGTGCTCGAACAGTTCCTTGCTGTCGGCCAGGAGTTCGCCGCGCAGCCGGGTGTTCTCCTCCGCGTCGCCGCCGAGGGCCCGGGTGCCCGCCAGCGGCTGCGTCGTGACCTGGCCGTCGGACGCGACCTCGACCACGGTCTCCGGGCTGAATCCGGCCGCCTGCAGGCCGCCCATGTTGAGCAGGAACGAGCGGGCGGGACTGTTGCGGCGGCGGCCGACGACGTAGGTGCCGACGAGATCGACATCGCGATCGATCGGCACCACCCGGGAGAGGATGACCTTCTGCAGTTCCCTCTGCCGGATCTCGTGGACCGCCGCGGCGACCGCGTCGGTGTACCGGTCCTGGGGGAGGTCGTCGATCTCGATCGGCTCCACCGCATACGACGGTGAAGTCACCGGCTGCTCGACGAGCTGGACGGCGGCTTGGAGCGCGTCTGGGTCGCTGCTTCGCACGCGGGCGTGTTCGGCGTCGATGACGACTTCGACGCGCGGCACGATGAGGTGGAGCAGCGGCGCAGCGTCGTCCATCCACTCACGCTGCCCTGCCTCGGCGTAGGCCAGCTCGAAGGCCGCCCACCCGTACGCTCGCCAGTCCGCGATCCGCAGCTGATCGAGAAGCGCGGCGACCTGCTGCAGCGGCCGGCCGTTCCACGACAGTTCACGTTTCCAGCCGTCCCAGCGGAACCGCACGCCGCGCGGGCTCACGATGATTTCCGCCATCACACCACCAGCGAACCGCCATACGCTGTCGTCCTCATAGACGACGTAGGTCTGGGAGATTCCGGATTCGGCGAGCCGTGCGATGGCCAGGAGCGGATCGTCCGGCGCATCCACCACGATCCGGGAATAGCTCTGGGGACCGTCCATGATCCTTCCCTCACCCTTCTGGGAGAATTCCTAGCGCGACGTCCAATCGCCCGATTGCTCAAAGGCGTGTGCGAGGCGATAAATGGCTGGTTCGTCCCAGCGGCGGCCGATGAGCATCATTCCGACGGGCAATCCGCCGCGCATGGCGCACGGAACGTTCAGCGCCGGATGGCCGGTGGCGTTGCACGGCACGGTGTTGAGGACCATTTCGAAGGCACGGCGGACGCTGACCTCGGGCGGTGCGTCCGCATCCGGCAGTTCGGTCGCCTGCATCGGCGTGGTCGGCACCACCAGGACGTCGTAGTCGGCCAGCGCGGCGTCGTAGGCCTCGTTGAGAGCGCGCAGGAGGTTGTGCGCCTTGGCGTAGGTGACGCCACCGTGCCTCCGGCGGAACACGTTGCCCATGACCAGGGCCACCTTGACCGCCATCGGGAACTCGGCCGCCCTGGACTGCCAACCCCGCAGTTCCTCGGCCAGGCCGGTCACGTACAGTCCCCGCCAGCCGGTCCCGAAACCGTTGCCGAGCAGCTGGCGTACATGGCCTTCGAGCGCGATGAGATCCCACAGCGCGACCCCGAGCGGATATGCGGGCAGCTTCGTGTCGTGGACCCGGGCACCGAGACCCGCCAGGACGTCACCGGCGCCGCGCACGGCGTCGGCCACCTCGGGCTGGAGATCGGGGACTTCGAATCCCTCCTGCACCACGCCCACCCGCATGCCGGTGCATTCGCCGGTCAGCGCCTCGGTGTAGCGGTGGGCCGTGACACCGTGCTGGCGGGGGTCGAGACCGTCCGGCCCTGCAAGGACCTCCAGCATGAGGGCGTTGTCGGCCACGGTGGCGGTGATCGGTCCCGTGTGATCGAGGGTGGCCTCCAGCGGAAGGATCCCGGTGTACGGCACCAGCCCGTGGGTGGGCTTCATCCCGACGGCCCCCGACCAGGAAGACGGGACCCGGACCGAGCCGCTCGCGTCCGTCCCGATTCCGAGATCCACCGTGTCGGACGCGACGAGTGCCGCCACCCCCGACGACGATCCTCCCGAGGAGTGCGTCGGACGGTGCGGGTTGCGCACCGGTCCGGCGTCGCAGGTGTGGGAGCCGCTCGCCAGGCCCAGGTACTCACAGTGCGCCTTGCCGGAGATCGTCGCACCGGCGTCGAGGAGCCTGGTGACGGCGGTGGCGTCGATGTCGGGCACGTAGTCGCGCAGCATCGAGGTGCCGACCATCATCGGGACACCGGCCAGGCATACGTTGTCGCTCAGCGCGACCGTACGACCGGAGAGCCTCCCTTCGCCCGAGGTCCGGATGTCGGTTCGGACATGCCACGCGCCTAGCGGATTCTCCTCCGGATCGGGCGACCGCGAGGTTCGGTCAGGCGGGTCCAGGGACGGCTTCGGCTCCTCCATGGGCTCGACGAATCCGTACGCCTCCAGGTCGGGAGCCATGAACGAGATGTGAAGGTCGCACTCGGCGTCGTTCAACTCGATGCCGAGTTCCGCCGCGGCGGCCCGGACTTCCTCGCGAGTCGGTTGCTGGTAAGGCATGGGTCTCCCGCTCCTGCAGGTCGGAGCCGTCAGGTCTGCTGGTGAGCCTGCGGCCGCTGTCGTAGGTCCTGGTCGCCCGTGGAGGCGAGTGCGGTGAGTGCTTCCTGTGTTCGGGCGCGCAGGTCGGCGATGAGATCGTCGGCCAGGCGATCGCCGTCGTACCACCAGTCGATATGGAGCCTGCGGTTCTGCCGATAGCAGCGCACATCGAGGAGATGACCGAGGGCCAGCGGGGGTCCGCCGATGGGTGCACCGCTGGGCAGTTCGGCCAGTGCCGGGCCGGGCGCGGACTCGGTTCCGGTGGACATCGCGCCCAGGTCGGCGAAGACGGTGTCGGCGGCAGGGAACTCGCGCATGGCCAGCGCGGTCGGGCCGTGCAGGTGGCGCAGGACGCCGTAGCCGAGGCCCTGCCGCGGAATCTCCCGCAGCGTGTCCCGGACACCGGGCAGCGTCTTGTGCGGACTGTCCGAGGGGGTGACGACGACCGGGAACACCGTTGAGCAGCAGCCCAGTGTCCGGCGCAGATCGATGCCCGCCAGATCCGCCTTGCGCGCGCTGCCGACGATGTCCAGCAGGGCCGTTTCCCCACCGGCGACCCTGGCATAGACGGACGCCAGGGCCGCGAGGACGAGCTCGCCCATGCCGACCTGCTCGGACTTGTGTACGGCGCGGAGCGCGGACGTGACCGCGGGGTCGATCACGGTGGTCGCCATGCGGGCATCGCCGGACCGGCGCCCGTTGTGCTCGGCCGGGTCGGAGCTGGGGAGCGCGGCAGCGGCGTCGGCACGCCCGAGCGTGTCCAGCCAGAACTCGCGCTCGGCCTGCGCTTCAGGGTCGTGCGCGAGAGACGTCACGTACTCCGACCAGCCGTGCCAGGGTGTCGCGACCGGAGGAAGGTCCACCGGGCGGCCCATCAGCAGTTGGCGGCACGCGGCCGTCAGGTCTTCGGCGAGTATTCGCCGCGCGGTTCGATCGGTGATGGCGGAGTGGGTCACGACCGCCAGGCGCCGCTGCCCGTCGGAAGGTCCCTCGAACAGCGCGGCGAGCAGCGGCGAACCGGTGTCTCCGGCGGCGGCGAGGTGCTCATGCACGAGCCCGGCCAGCGTCGCCGCGTCGGCCAGGGCGTCGCCGGGGTCCGCGTTGTCGTGCAGCGGAACGACCGGCACCTCGACCTGCGACGGCATCTCGATGGCTCGCTGTTCCCATATGCCGCCCTGCTCCACGAAGTGCTGTTGGAGCGCGTCGTGATGGGCCCGTACGTGGGTCAGCGCCGCCACGACCATCTCGTGATCGACCTCGGAGCCCAGCTCGAACACCATGGGCGCGTCGAACGCCCTGGCCGGATCCATTGGCGACATCAGTTCGAGCTGCATCGGGGTGAGCGGCGTGCGCTCGGGCGGGCCGGTCGCCTGCGCCTCGGAAACGGCCACCGGGGCGTCCTGAATGGTGGTGTCCTTGTCCACCACCTTCGCCAGAGCGGACGCGGTGGGGTGATCGAGCAGATCCCGTGGGCGGAAGCGCAGCCCGTGCGAGCGTGCGCGAGCAGCGATCTGGGCGGCGGTGACCGAGTCGCCCCCGAGTTCGCGGAAGTCGTCGTCGACGCCCACCTCGACCCCGAAAGCCCGGGACAACAGACCCGTGAGCAGCCGGTCCACCGGCTCGTCCGGCCCTTCGACGGCGCGGACGGCGGTAGGACGCGGATCATCGTCGGCCGCGTACCTGGAGTCCAGCCAGTGGCGGGTTCGGCTGAACGGATACCCGGGCAGAGGCACCCGTCGAACCGGCCGATCATGCCGGGCACGGCTCCAGTCAACCTCGATTCCGGCCGTCCACAGCGTCCCGAGCGCGGAGAGGAAGTCCGCAAGCTCGCCGTCGGGTCCATCACCGCGCCCCAGCGTCGGCATCGCGCGGTGACCGCTGCTCCACGCGTGGCTTCCTTCGGCCGCGCTGATCAGTTCGCGGCCTGGGCCGGTCTCGATCAAGACCCGGGCTTCCACGTCGCTGAGCCAGGTGCCGGACGCGGCGGAGAGCAGCGGAATGCGCGGCGTCCCGAGCTGTGCGGGGCTGCCGTCGACGCCGTCATGAGAGATCCTCACGGCTTCGGTCAGGTCGAAGACTCCGGCGACGCACGCCGCGGCGTACTCGCCTATCCCCTGCCCGACCAGAGCGACGGGGTGCACCCCATAGGCCTCCAGGGTGCGCGCCATCGCGTATTCGACGGTGAACAGCGCCGCCTGCGTGAGGTCGGTTCTGTGCGTCCATGTCTCATCCGCGCTGAACACGGTGGAACGCAAGTCCGTGCCGAGGCGCTCGCTGAACAGCTCAGCACAACGATCGAAATGCTCGGCGAAGGTCGGTTCTTCGCGATGGAGGCCCTCGGCCACCCGCGGATACTGCGTCCCAAGTCCGGGGAACAGCAGGACCGCGCCGGGGGCCTCGCCGACCGGTTCGCTTTCGGCGAGTTCGGTGTCGAAAGCGTCTGCGGCCTGCTCGGCCGACGAGGCCACCACGGCGCGGCGGCATGGAAAGGCGTGCCGCCCTTCGGCGAGCGTGAACGCCACGTTTGCGAGGTCGGTGTCCGGCTGCTCGCGCAGATGCCGGGCGAATGACCGGCCGGACTCCGCCAGCGCGTCCGGAGTGCGGGCGCTGAGCACCAGCGCCTGCGTTGTGGGTGGCGCGGCCGCCGCCGCGGTCGGAACCGGGGCCTCCTCCACCACCACATGAACGTTGGTGCCGCCCACCCCGAGCGAGCTCACGCCTGCCCGGCGCGGGCCGTCGCTCTCCCAGCCGGTCAGCTGGTCTTGAACGTAGAACGGGGTGTCGGCCAGGTGCAGTTCCGGGTTCGGTTCGGTGTAGTGCGCGGTGGGCACCAGCGTCCGGTGTTCGAGCGCGAGCACCGTCTTGATCAGACCTGCGATCCCGGCCGCGACCTCGCAGTGCCCGATGTTGCCCTTGACCGAGCCGATGGCGCAGGTCTGTCGCGTACCGAACGCCCGGGACAGTGCGGCCACTTCGACGGGGTCGCCGAGGGCGGTTCCGGTGCCGTGGGCCTCCACGTAGCTCACGGTGGCGGGCTCGATGTCGGCCACCGCGATCGCCTCGGCGACGACCTCCGCCTGCATCTCCACGCTGGGAGCGGCGTAGCCCATCTTCAGCGAGCCGTCGTTGTTCACGGCGGATCCACGGATGACGGCCCGGACATGGTCGCCGTCGGCGGTCGCGTCGGCCAGCCGCTTGAGCAGCACCACACCCCCGCCGCTGGTGAACACCGTGCCGTTGGCCCCGGCATCGAACGGCCGGCAATAGCCGTCCGGCGAGATGGTCGATTCGGCGTCGGACAGATACCCGGCGCGGGGCGGAATCCGTACGGTCATTCCGCCGGCGAGCGCCATGTCGGACTCGCCGCAGAGCAGGCTCTGCGCGGCCATGTGCACGGCCACCAAGGCACTGGAGCACGCCGTCTGAACGCTCATCGCCGGGCCGTGCAGGTCGAGAGCGTGCGCGACGCGGGTGGCGAGGAAGTTCGGATCGCTCAGCGACAGCAGCTGCGCCAGCTGGGAGTTCCCGGAGCCATACAGATCGCGCAGGTCGTACTGGGACAGCACGTGGTAGGGGAAGTAGCCGCCGAACGACCCGGACCCGAAGACGCCGATCGGGCCCGGATAGCGCGCCGGGTCGTAGCCCGCGTCCTCCAGGGCGTGCCAGCAGCACTGCAGGAACAGCCGCTGCTGGGGATCCATCTGCTCGGCCAACCGGCGAGGGAGCCCGAAGAACTCGGCGTCGAACTCGTCATACCCGGCGAGCGTCCCGGCCCGGCGGACGTAGGCAGGGTCGCGGAGGGCGGATTCCGGGACTCCTTCAGCGCGCAACTCGGCGTCGTCGAGCGTTTCCAGGCAGTCCCTTCCTTCGCAGAGGTTCTGCCACAACGCCGCCGCGTCGGGAGCCATCGGAAACCGCCCGGCCAGTCCGATCACGGCGACGCCCTGCGGCGCTTCCGTGCTCATCGTTGCCTCCTTCTACGTGTGCGTTGCTCGGCGACTCGGTCGGCACGAGTCCGGGCACGACGTACGGCCCGGTCGCCCGCCCCGGCGCCCCGGCGGCCCGTGGCGGCATGCCCGTCCCCGAACATCAGGGCGATCTCGGCGGCCACATCGAGGGCGCTGGCGCCCTGCAGCAGCCTCGGCACCGGTAGATCGAGGCCGAAGTCCTCGCGCACGGCGTCCCTGATCTTGACTGCGGCGACCGAGTCCAGGCCGAGATGAACGAGGGGACGGCTGGTGGGAAGGTCGTCGTCCTTGAAGCCCATCACCTGGCAGATCCGGTGGCGAACCCGGTCCGCGAGGGCATGCCGTAGCTCTTCGGGGGCGAGCCGTTCGAGCGCCGCGCGGTCGTAAGCGCCGGTCGTCTTCCCTCCGTCCGGCGCGGTGGTGACCATGCGTGCCAGGTATGAGGATTCGCGCGCCCGCGGAAACACCTCGGCGAAGTCTTCGCGCAACCGGACCACGCCAACCTGTGCGCAGTCCCGAGTGATGAGTTCTTCCAGGACGGCGAATCCCTCACGGGGGCGCAGCATCGCGATCCCGTCGATGCGGGCGTCCTGGGCGCTTCCCACTTCGGCCCACGGTGCCCAGCTGATCGTCTGGGCGGGCAGGCCGTGCGCCCGCCGCCACCGTGCCAGGGCATCGAGATAGGAGTTGGCGGCGGCGTAGTTGGCTTGACCGGTGGATCCGATCATGGCGGCGAGCGAGGAGTAGCCGACCCACCAGTCCAGGTCGCGTCCGGCGGTCGCCTGGTGCAGCCGCCAGGCCCCCGCCGCCTTCGGCGACCAGACTTGACGCAACCGCCGCTCGTCGAGATTGATCACGAGGGCGTCGTCGAGGACCATCGCCGCATGGACGACGCCACGCAGCGCCATGCCACGTTCCTCGACCGCCCGTACCAGCTGCTCGGCGACCCGGGGTGCCGCGATGTCCCCACGGACGACGACCACCTGCGCGCCGCTCGCCTCGATCTCGGCGATGGCGCGCCGTGTCTCCTCCGTGGGCTCTGACCGGCCGTTGAGCACGAGGCATCCGGCGCCGCGCCCGGCCAGCCACCGCGCCGTCTCCAGGCCGAGCCCGCGCAACCCCCCGGTCACCGCATAGCCTGCACCCGGCCGGACCAGCGGCCGGGTAGGGGCTGGCAGCCGATCGGTCGGTAGCTGGGTGAGGCGGGCGACGTGGCGAACGCCTTTCCGCCAGGCCACCTCGTCCTCGGGCATGTCCGCGGTGAGCTCTGCGGCCACGTCTGCGGGATCGGTTTCGTGGTCGATATCGACGAGCGTGGGCCGCAGCTCGGGGTGCTCGGTTCGCAGCGTGCGCACCAGGCCGGGCAGTCCGCCCTGGCCCAGGTCGCTGGGTGTTCCAGTCGTGGCACCGCGTGTGACCACGAACAGCCGTGGCCGGCGTGCTGCCTGCTGATAGGGGGCCACCTTGGTCACCAGGCGCACGCCGGCCACGACGCGACGCTCGGCGTCGGCCGCGGTGGCCTCCGCCGAGTTGTGCTGTGATGTCCAGCCGATCAGGACGATGCCCTGCGGCGGGCCGTCGGAGTCGCTCCCGACGAGGTGTTCCGATCCGTCGTTCAGGTCAGTGGTCGCGCAGGGCGCGCCCGCCTCGGTCAATCGGTCCGCGAGGCCAGAGGCGAATCCGTCATCGTCATCCGGGTCGCGGCACAGGAGCCACCGGCCGGTCTGCGCCGCGCGCTCGGCGGGAAGCGGTGCGGCCTCCAGCTCCACCGCGTACATGAGGTCGTTCAACGAGACCGGCAGTGCTTCGTCGTCGATGCGGCGGAGGGTCACATCGTCCAGCTCGGCCAGCAACCGGCCCGCCTCGTCGAACGCCTCCGCGTTCGCCTGGTAGCCGCCCTCGTGGCACGACAGCCGCAGACGGCAGGCCGAGGCACGTTCAAGATCGCCAGTCACTCGGAGTCGCCCGACGGCTGTCGGCATGATCGTGCCGCTGTCGCCCTCGGGCCAGAGCGCCGCCGCGCCCTGCAGGCAGGCGTCGAGCAAGGCGGGGTGAAAATTCAACCGCGGGTCGGGCGGCAAGGCGTCCGGCCGCGCCAGGCGGTAGAACGCGCTTCCTTCCGCGTCATCCGCGGTCTTCGCTGTGGACAGTTCGGTGATAGCGGTGAAGGCCGGGCCATAGCGCAGCCCCATGTCCCGGAGCCGGGCGTACACACTCGCGGGCTCCCGCCGTACGGGATGGGCGGCGGCGACCTCACCGAGCGACACGGTGCGCTCGGGAACCGTTCCCTCGACGTGCAGATGGGCGGTGGCGTGGACGGCCGCCGCACCGGCCGCGTCGGTGACGATCTCGACCTGTGCGCGGCCGTCGGCCTCTACGGTGAGGGTTGTGGTGAGGGTGATCGGCCGGTCCAGAACAAGGATCCGGCGGAATTCGAGGCCGGTCACCGCCACCCTTGCGGGCCGGGTCTCGAACGCCGTGCACCCGGCGGCCACGGCGATCTCGCCGTAGGCGGTGCCGGGCAGCACGACGGTGTCAGCGAGCTTGTGATCGGTAAGCCAGCCGAGCCGTTCCGGATCGATCTCGGTCTGCCAGACGTGCCGTTCCGGTGCGCCGGGCAGGAGCAGGTGGGTTCCGAGCAGCGGATGGACGTCCGGCGGGCCCGTCGCCGTGGGGACCGCGACCGGTGAGAACTCCTGATGTCGCCAGGCGGTGGTGGGCAGCTCCGCGAGCCGGCCGGCCGGGTACTGCCGCCGCCAATCCAGTGGGACGCCATGGCAGCTCAGCCGGGCAAGACCGCGAAGCAGCGATGCCCGCGCCGGTTGCGCCCGCCGCATCGTCTCGGTCACCACGGCATCGCTGGTCCCGGAGTCGCCGAGGGTGTCGCCGATCGGGCGGACGAGCAGGGGGTGCGGTGACATCTCGGCGAAGGCGCGCCGTCCGTCGGCCGCGGCGGCGAGAATGGCATGCGAGAACCGCACAGGGCGACGGAGGTTGTCGGCCCAGTAATGCGCGTCGAAAGCGGGCCGGGACCGTGGATCGGTCAGGACCGTCGAATAGAAGTCCACCGACGGCGTTCCGGGCGCCAGACCGGAGAGGGCTTCGGTCAGTTCCTCCAGAATCGGGTCGACGAGACGGCTGTGCGCAGCCATCCGGACGCTCTCGATCGGGTACGCGGCCAGCCCGCGCTCGTCACAGTAGGAGACGAGCGCCGCGACCTCGGCCTGGTCGCCCGCGACCACCGTCGACCGGCTGGAGGTATAGACGGCGATCTCCAGTCCCGGCCGGTCGGCGACCAGCCGCTCCACCTCCTCGACCGGCAACTCGACCAGAGCGGTCGAGCCCTGACCGTGAAGCCGCCGTTCCATGAGCTCCGATCGGCGGCAGATCACCCGGGCCGCGTCGGCGAGCGGGAGACCGCCGCTCACCGCGGCCGCCGCCAGTTCCCCCATCGACTGCCCGATGACCGCGGCGGGCCGTACTCCATGGTCCTGCCACACCGCGGCGAGCCCGACCTGCATGGCGAAGATGGCGGGCTGGACCAGCGCCGCACCCCCGGTGGCCAGGTCGTCGCCGGTCAGCAACTCGGGCAGCGAACCGCGGCCCTCGTCACGGAAGACCGGATCCAGCTCCTCGACCACCGCGGCGAAGGCCGGTTCGCCTTCCAGCAGCCGCGCGCCCATGCCCGCCCACTCCGATCCCTGGCCGGAGAACACGAAGACCACGCCGCGGTCGGCGGCTTCGGTGACGCTGCCGCCGAAGACCTCGACGGTGCTGCCGTCGGCCGGCTCCCCAGTAGCGATCTCTTGCAATCCCCGGGTGAGCTCCGCTCTGTCCGCCGCCAGGACGACGCGTCGTTCACGCAGGTGGGATCGGCGCCGGGCGAGGGTGTAGCCGATGTCCTCGAGCGCCGCGGTCCTGCCCGGGCCGGACAGCCACTGGGCGAGGCGTGCGGCGTTCGCCCGTACGCCCGCCGTGGACCGCGCGGAGATCGGGAACATCAGCGGGTCACTGGACTCCATCGATGACTTCCACGTACCAGTCGAGCAGGGTCAGGAGTTCGTCCCGTTCGAGCGCGGGAAGGGCGAAGAGGCAACGGCTGACGCCGATCTCGGTGTAGTAGGCGATCTCCTCCTCATCGACCGACGCGCCGGCAAGGGTCACCGGAACCGGTCCGCGCCCCGCGGCCTCGGCGCGTTCGTTGAGCTCGGCGATCCTGTCGGCCAGGCCATCGCCCTCCCGGGCCAGCCAGGGCAGCCACTCGGCGTCCATGTCGAGCACCCGATCGATCGCCGTCGGCCCGTCGACGCCCAGAAGGATGGGCGGGTGCGGGCGCTGCAGCGGTTTCGGGAGCGAGACGATCGGATCGAACTTCAGGAACTCCCCGGCGAACGACGCCTCGTGCTCGATCCAGATCTGCTTCATCGCGCGGAGATACTCGGTCATGCGCGCCATCCGGGTGCGCGGCTCGACCCCGTGATTGAGCATCTCCTCGTGCATCCAGCCGCCTCCGGCGCCGAACAGGAAACGTCCGCCGGAGACCACGTCGACGCTGGCCACCGTCTTGGCCAGGATGATCGGGTCGCGCAGCGGAACCTCACAGATCCCGGTGCCGAGCAGCAGCCGGGACGTCGAGGCCGCCAGCGCGGACAGCATCACGAACTGGTCGAGCCCTTGCATCGCCTCCGGGAGCACCTTCATCCCGGTGGGGAAAGGAGTCTGGACATCTACGGGGACATGGGTGTGCTCGGGTACGAACAGCGACTCGAAGCCGCGCTCCTCCACCGCGCGGCCCAGACCGGCCACATCGATGGTGGAGCCGGAGCCGAGTGTCAACACACCGAACTTCATGTCTCATGCCTCGCAATCTGCGATCTCTCCGGACCGCCGGTGTCCTCCGGGACGCCCTCCAGGACGGCGTGAGCGTTGGCACCGCCGAAACCGAAGGAGCTGACCCCGGCCAGCCGACGTTCCGTACGGCCCGGCCAGTCCATGGGCTCCCCCGCCACTCGTACGCCGAGTTCCTGGAACGGAATCCGGGGGTTGGGTGCGGAGTAGTGGATGGTGGGCGGGATCCGGCCGTGATGAAGCGCCAGCGCGGCCTTGATGAGCCCGGCGATTCCCGCCGCCGCCTCCAAGTGACCGAGGTTCGACTTGATCGAGCCGATCGTCAGCGGGCGTTGCTCCGACCGGCCGCAGCCGAGCACCGCCCCCAACGCCGAGACTTCGATCGGATCGCCGAGGGGCGTACCGGTTCCGTGCGCCTCGACATAGTCCACGTCCAGCGGGTCGATCTCCGCCGCCGTGTACGCGCGGCGCAGCAGGTCCTCCTGAGCGCCGGGGTTGGGCGCCATCAACCCGTTCGACCTGCCGTCCTGGCCGACCGCCGATCCACGGACCACAGCGAGGACGCGGTCCCCGTCGCGGAGCGCGTCGGCCAGCCGCTTCGCCACAATGACGGCGCACCCCTCACTGCGCCCGTAGCCGTCGGCGGTGGCGGCGAACGGCTTGCACCGGCCGTCCGGAGCCATCGCGCCGGACTCGTCGAAATGGACGGTCGGCCCAGGCGACAGCAGCAGGTTCACGCCGCCCACGAGCGCGAGATCGCACTCCCCTGTGAGAAGGCTCTGCCGGGCGACGTGGAGCGCGGTCAGGGACGAGGAGCAGGCGGTGTCGACGGTCATGCTCGGCCCCCGAAGGTCGAGCACGTAGGAGAGCCGGTTGGCGATCACGCTGGGCGCGGCTCCGGTCACCGTCCACCCGGTGATGGCGGGCAGCTCTTCGAGCCTGCGCCGGGCGAAGTCGTCGCCGCACGCACCGACGAACACGCCGGTCGGGCTGCCCGTCAGCGCCTCCGGCGGGACACCGCCATGTTCGAGGGCCTCCCAGGCGACCTCCAGCAGAATCCGCTGCTGGGGGTCCATCTCGGCGGCCTCGCTCGGCGCGATGCCGAAGAAGGCGGCGTCGAACCCGGCGATGTCGTCGAGATAGCCGCCGAACCGCGTGGTGCGTTCTACGACAGCGGCGTGGCCTGGAGACAGGGCGCGGTACGCCGCCCAACGTTCGTCCGGCACCTCGCTGATCGCGTCACCGCGCGCGCACAGGAACTCCCACAGGCCGGAAGGAGAGTCGATCCCGCCGGGCAGCCGGCAGCCGATGCCAATCAGGGCGATCCCCGGCCCGCTCTCCGGCATGTCGCTCGCCATGGCCCTTTCGGGCGGATGCGGCACCGCGTCGTGATCGAAGTACGCGGCCAGCAGCCGCACCGTGGGGTGCTCCCAGAGGATCGTTTCCGGGCAGGAGCGCCCGGTCAGATCCTCGAGATCCCCGGAGACGGCGACCGCGTCCCGTGACGTCAGCCCGAATTCCTGGAACGGGCGGTCGACGTCGACGTCCTGGGGATCGATCGAGCAGTGCGCGGCGATGCGCGTCACCAGCCACCGTCGGAGATCGGTCATGAGCCGATCACCGCCAGCGAGCCGTTCTCGTACCGTTCCCGGCAGGTGCGCCGCTGGAGCTTGCCGCTCGACGTCTTCGGCATGCCGCCCCGATTGAGGAAGACGATGTCGTCCACATTGACGTCGTGCCGCGCGGCGACGGCGCGGCGTATCCCGATCCGCTGTTCGGCGAGATCCCCCGCCGCGTCCGGCCGCGCCTCGGCGACGATCACCAACCGTTCCCGATCACCGGAGTCGACGGCGAACGCCGCCACATGCCCGTGCCGGACCGCCGGGCTCTCCTCCTCCACGGTCATCTCGATGTCGATCGGATGGTGATTGCGGCCGTCGATGACGATGAGGTCCTTGCTCCGGCCCGTGATGAACAGCGAATCCTTGTAGAAGAAACCCAGGTCTCCGGTGCGCAACCAACCGGGTTCGCCGTCCAGACGAGCGCCGAAGACCTGGTCCGTGCCCTCGTCCCGGCCCCAGTAACCGGCGCAGACGTTGTCACCGCGCACCCAGATCTCACCGACCTCGTCCACCACCGGACGCCCGGAGGCCGGGTCGACGATCCGGACCTCCTGGTGTACAGGCGGTCCGCAGCCCACCAGCGTGAGTGCGTGCTCGTCGCCGTCCGCGCTGCGGCGGACCCGGCCCTCGCTCAGCGCCGTACGGTCGAAGGAGAGGATGGGCGGCGCCTGGCCCGCGCCGTTTCCGGTCACCATCAGCGTCGCCTCGGCCAGTCCGTAGGCGGGCGAATGAGCGACGGGCCGGAAGCCGTACGGCTCGTAGGCATCGGTGAACCGAGCGAGCGAGCCGGCGCGCACCGGCTCGGAGCCGTTGCCGAGCCAAGTGAGGCGCGAGAGGTCGAGTCCGGCCCGCTGCTCCTCCGGCACCCGATCCACGCAAAGATCAAGGCCGAAATTGGGCGAGACCGTATGCGTGGCGCCATGCTCGCTGAGCAGCCGCAGCCAGCGGCGTGGCCGCTGCACGAACGCGAAGGGCGCCATGTGGACGACCGGGAAGCCGCGGGCGAGCGGAAGGATCACCGAGAAGACGAGCCCCATGTCGTGGAAGAGCGGCAGCCAGGTCACGACCTTCGAGTTCCGGTCGATCCCCAGGCAGCTCGAAAGCTGGCCGACCGCCGCCGCCATGTTCTGGTGGCTCACCCGCACGCCGACCGGGTGCCTGGTGGACCCCGACGTGTATTGCAGGTAGGCCGTCGCCGCTGGATCGGGGCGCTCCGGCCGCCACGGCGCCGACCCGTCCGGATCGATGTCGTCGACACAGACCAGGCGCACCGGTGTGGCCAGCGGAATCTCGGCCACCGCCTCGCGTGCCGACCGTGACGTGAGCAGGGCTTCGCACCGGCAGTCCTCGATCACCAGGGACAGCCGGTCACCGCGCCGGTAGAACTCGGGCGCGAACAGCGGCACCGCGATCATCCCGGCGTACAGGCAGGCCAGAAACCCGACGACGTAGTCCGGATTGCCCGGGCAGAGGAGACCGACCCGCGCTCCGGGGGCGAGCGAGTCGCGCAGCTCGCGGCCGACGGTACGGACCCGTACCTCCAGCTCGCCGTACGTCAGGTACGTCGACCGGCCGTCCCGGTCGGTGGAGTAGTCGACATAGGTCAGCGCGGTCATCCGGGGATCGGTCTCGGCCGTCCGGCGGATGGTGGACGGCAGATCAGCGCCCGCGGACAGGGCCGTCCTCGTATCAGTGATCAGGTTCATCTCACGCCTCCCCCCGGTGCCGGAGCGTGGCCACCCCGCCGAAGTACGGGGAGTTGGCGGGCGGCCGTGGCCATGGGCGCAGTTGGTAGTGCGAGATCAAGACATCGAATCCGAGCGCGCGCATCCGTTCGAGCGTCCTGCGGTTGGGACGGCAGCCGAACAAGGCCCGCCGCATCAGGGGCGTGAGCAGGTCCTGGGCGACGCCGACGACGCCCTCGTTGCGCACGTGCTCGAAGAACACCAGCCGTCCCGCCGGCTTGAGCACCCGGCGGATCTCGGTCAGCGTGCGGTCCAGGTCGTCGACCACGCAGAGCACCAAGGTGCAGACGACCGCGTCGAACGACTCGTCCGGGAAGGGGAGTTGCTCGCCCCGCGCATCGGCGACCTGGACGGATGGGGGCCTATCGGCGAATGACGGGTCTTCGAGCTTGGCCGTGAGCGTGGTGCGCATGACATCGGAAGGGTCGATCCCGATCACTTCCGCGGCGTTGCGGTAATGCGGCAGGTTCACGCCGGTGCCGACGCCGACCTCCAGAACCCTTCCGGTCAAACCGCCGAGCAGATCGGCCCGGATCGGGCCCAGCTTTCGCTCCGCCTGCGCGGCGAGGCGGTCATAGTTGTTCATCAACAGACCGCGTTCGGCTACTTGAGTCATGGCGTCCCCTCGGTGGTCGACGGGGTGGCGGTGGGATAGCGGCCGGTGAAACAGGCCGTGCAGAAGCCGCGATGGCGTCCGTCGACGGCCGTGACGAGTCGCTGAACGCCAAGGAACTCGACGCTGTCGCAGCTCAGGTGATCCGCTAGGTCGCTGACCGGAACCTGCGCCGCGACCAGTTCCTCGGGGCGGCCGGTATCCATCCCGTAGAAGCACGGCCACCGGTACGGCGGTGCCGCGATGCGTACGTGGACGCGGGACGCGCCGGCCTGCCGCAGCATCCCGACCAGCGTCCGCATCGTCGTGCCGCGGACCATCGAGTCGTCCACGACGACGACGTCCCGCCCGGAGACCGCCGACGGCACCGCCGACAGCTTCCTCCGCACCGCTCGTTCCCGCGCCCCTTGTCCCTTGGTGATGAACGATCGGCCGGTGTCCGCACGCCGGACCAGCCCCTGCACCAGAGGCAGACCGGTCTCTCTCGCGTACCCCGCCGCGGCGGCCCGGGCGGTCTCCGGAGCCGCCACCACCACGGCATCGGACCGCGACGACTTCGGCGGGGGCGCGTCTGCTCCCAGCGCGCGTCCGGCACGGTGGCGAGCTTCGTACACGCTGCGGCCACCGAGCTCGGAGTCGGGCCGCGCGAAGTAGATGTATTCGAAGAGGCAGCGTGACGGCCGCACATCGGACACAGGAAGGCGGGCGCTGCTGACCCCTTGCTGATTCACCTCGAGCACCTCTCCGGGTTCGAGGTCGCGCAAGGGCTCACCGCCGACGTCCCGGATGGCGGCCGGTTCCGAGGAGAGCAGCCAGGTCGCGCCACAGCGGCCGAGGCACAGCGGATGGAAACCGTGCGGGTCGCGGACCCCTACCAGCCGCTCGCCGTCGGACAACACCAAGGAGTAGGCACCGGTCAGCTTCGGCAGGACTGCCCCGGCCGCCGCTGCGAGCGTCCTCCGGCCGCCGGACATCGAGACGTACAGGAGTTGCGCGATGACCTCGCTGTCGGTGAGGTCATCAGGCACGGCGACGCCGAGTTCGCGTGCGGCCGGATGCGGATCGACGAGTGCGCCGTTGTGGGCGACGGCCAGCTGAGGTTCCGGGCCATTCGCCGCGCCGAGCACGATCGGCTGAGCGCCGCGCCGTCCGTCACCGGACGTGGAGTAGCGGACGTGGCCGAGGGAACCGGCACCGTCTGGCAGGTCATCGTCGGGAAACACCTCCCGCACCCCGCCGAACTGAACGCGCTCGGCGAAGCCGCCGTCATCAGCCACGACGATCCCCGCGGACTCCTGGCCTCGGTGCTGCAGCGCGATGAGCATGCCCCGTACCAGCGCGGCAGTATCGCCTTCGCCCCAAGCGCCGGCGACCCCGCACGCCTCCCGCGGCCCGACCGCTCTCCCCTCCCCCGTCACCGCAGATCGCCGCCTTCGGAGAGCCAGTCCGTGAAGGCGGCAAGGTCGGGCAGGATCACCGTCGCGCACGCGAGCACGGCGAGGTTCTGCCGCATCGCGGTGATCGCAACGACGGTGCCGCCCGCCCGGCACGCGCTGAACATCTCGGCCGCCGTTCCCATGCTGGGCTCGTGGTCGGGCAACCAGGCGACGCACACGTCGCTGTCGGCCGCGAGCCGGGTGAGCCGGTGGAACGCCTCGATCAGCTCGGTCACGGCCGGGCCGAGCTTCTCTCGATGGACGATCGGCATGTCCGCGAGAGCGGCGTGCTCTTGGCGGATGACGTCCTCGTCCCGCCCGAGCCAGTCACGCAGCAGGACGAACGGGTCGTGTATCAGTGCGCCTGGACGATGCTCGGCGATGGCGTCACGGAGATCCGTGCGATACCCCTGGTCGGCGTAGTCCGCGCCGCGCCGGCCGCCCTGCATGAGACCGCCCAGGAAGTATGACCTCGGGGCACTCATTCGTCCTCCACCGAGTAATCCGGCCAGACCCGATCCAGCGGTGCGATCCGGTGGCAGAGGGCGGCGGCGTCCATCACGAACTCCACGACCTCCTCCGGGGCAACGCCGACCGTGTCCGCGATGAATTCGAGGTTCCGATCGAATCCGGGATGGCCGATCGGGCTGACGGCGCCCTGGTTGTCCTTGCTGATCAGGCAGCCTCGGTCGACCAGCCGCTCCCGTGGCCTTCCGGTGAGGGGCAGCACGATCTCCCTCATCTGGCGGTCATCGCGATGCACGGTCCTGATGGACAGGTTGTTCTGCATAGGCGATGCCAGGACCTTGCGCATCAGCCCTTCCGGAATGGGAGTGCTCGGCACCATCGACGCTGGCTGGAAGGTATAGGCGCGGTACGCCGCATAGTCGCCGCGGCGTGGCCCGTAGCGCAGATATTCCAGGGCGAATGAGCCTTCTCGCACCCACCAGGTGCCGCGCAGCCGGGACGGTGCCGGTGATCCGTCCGGACGGACACGGATCGGATAGGCATCGACCTCGACACGAACGATTCCGTCGGATTCTCTCGAACGATCCAGCCGAAGCGGCGTCACATGTGGCAGGTACGGATCCAGAACCGTGACACCCTCGCCATCGATGTAGAAAGCGGGCACGTGGCCGCCGGAAACGAGGTACGTCGGCGAGACGCCGCATTGCTCTTCGACTTGACGCGCCAGCTCAAAGGCCTGCCAGCCGCACCCCCTGCCCATCGCCCAGGGCGGTGCGCCAGCCCCGAAGAACTGGTGGAACGATGCCGCGCTGCTATAAGGCACCGTGCGCACTATCTCGTCAAGAACGGAAGCGAAAACGTCACCGACGCTCTGTCTCTCACCAACCGAGACTGCCGTCATATCACCGGTGTCCATCCAGGTCGCCGACATGAATTGCTCGTCATTCGCACGCGAAGACCCCGCGTGCGGAAACCCGCAAGATTAATGTCATCTCTCCTGTGGCCGATACGGTCAGATCCCCAGGGCTATTGAGTGCGGCCCGATGCGCCACCTGGATGTGCGCTGAGCCGACGAGCTTCCCACAGCAGACCGAGAAGCCCCGCGACCGGCCGATAACCCGTGTCCCCTATCAAAGCCGGCGCTTCCATCGCGAGCGAACGTAACACCGAGTTGGAGCGCTTTCAACCGCCGCCATCAACTCTTACAGATATGTCGTCCTACACAGCGGTCGTAATCAACTTCGAAATCTCGCCCTTATGCTGCGACTTTCACACCGGCCGCTCCCGTGATCAACATCGGGAGCGATTCGCGTGTCGGCCGGTCGTCCTACATAAATGTCGTAGCTCCGCCCGGGAGGCCGACCGCCGCCGTACCCCGGTAGGCTATATTTGGATCGTCCGGACTCGACCGGCAGCGGAGGATCATGAGCGATTCCCAGCAGATGACCTGGGCTCGACCGGCCATTTGATCTTCATCCCGACGTCGACGATCGTTCCTTCGGCTCGGCTGCGGTCAACTCGCGTGTTTGACCGGAAGAAGCCCGGGTAGCCGACGCTAGTACCTCACCCCGGTACGGTCGTCCTCCCCCATTAGGACAGCCGCCGCCGGGATTGCTTCGTAACGGCAAGGCAGTCGCGCGCAGTTCCGAGGAGGGCAATTAGATGCGCGGTTCACTCGAGGTCGGAATCCTGGACATCCTGTCATCGTCCGACCGAGAGCTACAGGTTCGGGAGGTGCAGGAAAGATTCAATCGGACGCGCAAGAACCCGCTCGCCTACACCACGATCATGACCGTTCTCAAACGACTGACCGACAAGGGCGCGGCCGTGCGGAGGAAGAACGGGCGCGGCTACACCTACCGGGCCATGTGCAGCGACGTCGTCGGACTGGACGTGCGCAAGGTGCTGACCAAGCACGGGACGGCCGCGGTGGCCTGCTTCGTCGATCAAGTCGAGGCCGATCCCGTTCTGCACGCGGACCTGCACGCCCGCCTCGGCGAGGTGCATTCCGGCGACGGCCACCTCGAATAGCCCACGGCCCTCAGGAGCGGACGAGGCGAGAGATGGCCTCCGACGCCTCCCGCAGCTTGTCATCCGCCACGGACCCGCCTTCTTCGATCGCCCCGGAGACGCACTGACTCAGGTGATCGTCCAGAAGGCTGACAGCGACGGTACGCAGCGCCGCCGTCGCCGCGGACACCTGCGTCAGGACGTCTATGCAGTAGACGTCCTCTTCGACCATCCGCTGCAAGCCGCGCACCTGCCCCTCGATCCGGCGCAGTCGCTGGAGGTAATCGTTCTTGCCCTGCGCATAACCCCTCATATTCCCAATGTACCGGCCGGAAGCCTTTTCAAACACCTTCGATGCACGGCCAGATGGCGATCTCAACGACCCCGGGCTCCTACAAATACGTAGGGGGAAACTCCTATTTATTGTAGGAGATTCCCATCTGGCATTAACTGACAAGGAAGGCCGTGGGGTACTACGAACCCGTCGTATTTGAGCACTGTTCAACCCGCTGTGCGGAGAGTTTGCAGGGCTTTCTGGTCCGGTACTCATCGGTCCTCAGGTCAGGGTCTGATGGTGATGGCCCGGGATGTTCGCGCTCAGGGCGAGCCGTTGCAGTGCATCGTGGTGCCCGTCCATACCCGGGTGGTCGAGCAGTTCTCGTTGTCGGTGGTGGTGACGGTGACGGTGAACCTGCCCGGGCGCTGGTAGGTGTGGCGGCAGTAGGGCCACCGTTGCGCAGGGTGGTGCCGTCGCCGAAGTCCCGGTCATAGCGTGCGACGTGGCCGTCGGGGTCGGTCGCGGTCGTGGCGTCGAAGGCGGTGGCCCGGCCGGCGGGCCTGGCCTGGACGGACAGGGCGGCGATCGGGGCCTGGCTAGGAATCACGGCGAGCGACTGGAAGCGTGGTTCCGTGCCGCCGGTCGAGATCGGTGGGTCGGTGAGCAGGGCGAGGCCGCCGTTGGAGGTGAGGGCGGACACCGACAGGCGTCCGAAGTCGGGACCGCCGCCTGCCACAAGATGCCGTCCATCTGGGGTGGTGTCGCCGCCGACCGGTCCACGGTCGGCCGGGAACGTGACTTCAGCGGTTCGGGTGAGGGAGCCGTCGTGGTCGATGGAATAGGCCGACACGCCACAAGGGCCGGCCACGGTCGGGTCGCCGGGGCTGGTGACGAACAGGTGCCGTCCATCGGGTGCCATCGCGGTACCTTCGGGGGTGGTCAGGGCGGGGAAGGGGCTGCCTGGGACCGGGGTCAGGCCGCCGTTCCGGTCGACGCGGAAGCCGTCCACCACGTGGTCGAATTGGGTGGCGACATACAGGTACCGCCCGTCGGGGGTGAAGACCATCCCGGCCGCCGAGGGGTGAGTGGGAACTGGGCGGCCCACAGGGCGCAGCATGCCATCCCGCCAGATCCTGAAGGTGACGATCACATCGGGACCGGGCAGTGTGGGCATGCCGTGCCCCACGTACAGGAAGCGGCCGTCCGGGCTCACGCCCAGGCCTCTGGGAAGTGGGAAGCCGGTAGTGAACGGATCGCCGGCTCGTCGCGATGTCCTATCACCACGGATGGTGAAGGCGGTGACCGTGCCGGACGGCCGGTTGGAGGCGAACAGCGCCCTGCCATCGGGCGTGATCGCCAGGCCGAACGGACCACTGCCGCCGGTCGGCTCGGTGGCCAGCAGGGTCAGCCGACCGCCGGAGCCGACGCGATAGGCCGCGATTTCGCTGGTGGTCCTGCTCGCCACGTAGGCCGTGCGGCCGTCGGGAGCGATCAGGATGCTCGCCGGTCCGGTGCCGGCACCGGTGCTGATCAGGTCACCGACCCGCTCTACACGTCCGTCCGGGTCCACCCGGAACGCGGCGATGTCGTCTGAGAGGGCATGGTCACGTAGAACAGGCGGCCTCCCGATACAGACGACACCGGACGTGCCGAGTCCCTCTCCCGTGGACTCCTGTGGAGGTGGTTCATCGAGCACGGGCCGCCTCGTGAACTCGCCGTCTGCTCAGAACCCTGCGCCTTGATTCTCAAAGGAGTCTTAGAGCCATGAGTCCCGCCGCGACGGGGGAACCTCACACTAAGGGGCATAGTATCCGTCCCATGCCGTGCAGCCGGAGGGCCATCTCGGCATGGACATCAGCATGATTTCGGCTGTGCTGTAGGCCGGTCTTGAGCCGAAGACCTGGGCGACCGGATTTACTAAGCCATATAGTTGGCACCGTAGACAGACGTCACAGGAGGGCAGCGGGTGCGAGGGACGCCGGTGGACAGCCGGGTGGCCGGGACTGAGCCGAGTTCCGGGCCGTCGGCTGCGCACGGCCTGGTGGCGGCCCTCCCGGTCGAACGGTGCCGTGAGCGCTCGGTCTCTCATACGCGAAGCAGGGCGAGAGGGGCCGGTGCCGCATGGTCACTGCTGCTCGGAGTCCTCCTGGTCTGTTGTGTGATGGCCATGCACGGCTTCCAGTCGTCCAACAGTCCCGAGGACACCTCAGGACTTCCAGCCGCCATCGCCGGGCATTCGCTCGCCAGCACCAGCGAGCACGCACTTGTTGGCGCCGCCGAGCATGACCGTGGCATGCCGCAGGACAAAGGCGGTCATGACCCCGAGCACCATTCGGGCGGGGAGATCTGCCTGGCACTGCTGACGCTCACGGCCTTCGCCTCATTGCTCCTGGCCGTGTGGCGTGCGTGGAGCCATGGGACCTTGTTGCCGCGCATGCGTGGTCAGAGGCGTCTTCCTCTCAGCTCCGGCCGCTCGCCTCCCGAGCCCTCGACGTTCCGATCGGCCGTGTTGCGGCTGTGACAGGTGATCACGCGACGCCACCTCGGCGTCCGTATCCCGTCACATCCCTACGACACGGAAGGATCCAAGATGAAACGCGCTATCTCGCTCGTCGTCACGCCCGTTCTGGCCGTGGCTCTGGCCGCGTGCGGCGGTGGCAACGAGGAATCGGGCGGTGGCTCCGGCCATTCGATGTCCCCCAGTTCCGCGCCGAGCGCGGCCCAGTCGGGTCAGCACAACCAGCAGGACGTGATGTTCGCCCAGATGATGATCCCGCATCATCAACAGGCGCTCGAGATGGCCAAGACGGCCAAGACCAAGGCCACCATGCCCGAGGTCAAGCAACTGGCCGCCGCCATCGAGAAGGCGCAGGACCCGGAGATCCAGCAGATGACCGGCTGGCTGACCAGCTGGGGCGTCGCCCTGCCCC
The DNA here is from genome assembly GCF_043906805.1 of Actinomadura sp. SCN-SB. Lineage (NCBI taxonomy): Bacteria > Bacillati > Actinomycetota > Actinomycetes > Streptosporangiales > Thermomonosporaceae > Actinomadura > Actinomadura sp. SCN-SB. Next base: position 74,663 of record NZ_JBIMPP010000029.1, read on the forward strand.
AGCCGGGAGCGACCGGTATGGACCACGGAGCCCACGGCGGTGGCATGGAAGGCATGATGTCCGAGCAGGACATGCAGCGGCTGGAGAGCCTGTCGGGCATGGCCTACGACAAGGCCTTCCTGGAGATGATGATCGAACACCACCAGGGAGCTGTGTCCATGGCCAAGCGGGAACAGGCCTCCGGCCAGTTCCCCGCCGCCAAGAACATGGCCGGAGCGATCATCACCTCGCAGACCGCCGAGATCAGGACCATGCAGGGGCTGCTCAAGAAGATGTGACGCCGGTAGATCGCCTCCGAGCCCGACCCTTGGACGGGCTCGGTCGGCGGCGGGCCCGGCGTCCAGTTCGACGCCGGGCCCGACCAGGCGTCCACAGAGCTCCGGCCCCGGCACGGGCGATTCCTCCATCAGCGGTTCCACGAAGACCTGGCAAAGGAGAACCGTGGGTGCCCATCATGGCCATGGTCCGGCCGCGGACAGCGGTGGCCCTTCATCCCGCGTGGCAGCGCGCACATTGCTGGCCGTCATCATCCCGCTGGCAGTCGTCACGCTCGCGGCCTTGGCCTGGATGTGGCCGTCCGCCCCGGAAGCCACCGGCCAGACCTCCGCGCCGCTGAAGAAGGTGACAGGCACGGTCGTTCGCGTGGATCTCAAGCCGTGCCCGAAACAGGTCGCGCCCGAGGGGCTGCCGGCCGACGCGGACCCGTCGTCGGCGCCGGGCGGCCTGCCGCCGACCGATCCCAGGAAATGCGGCACGGCCCAGGTCCAGCTGACGGCGGGTCCCCTGCGGGGCCGAGCCGTCACCACTGAACTGCCCAGTGGACCGGGCAACCGCGTTTTCGGCGTCGGCGATGACGTGATCCTGGTCGAGATGCCCGCGGACAGCACGGCGAGCGAGAACGCCGGAAGCCCGGCCTACCAGCTGTCCGATCATGATCGGTCCAATCCGCTCTGGCTGGTCGGCGCCGCCTTCGCGCTGGCGGTGATCGCCTTCGGACGCTGGCGCGGCGTGACGGCGCTCATCGGGCTGGCGGTCACCTTCGCCCTCCTGCTGTTCTTCCTGATCCCGGCGATCCTGGAGGGGCGGCCACCGTTGCTCACCGCCATCGTGTGCGCGGCGGCGATCATGCTCGCGGTGCTCTACCTCACCCACGGCTTCACCCAGACGACCTCGATCGCGGTCATCGGCACCCTTGGCAGTCTCACCCTGACCGGCGTGCTGGCGATGGTCGCGATCGACCTGACCAGCCTCACCGGGATCACCGACGACAGCTCGCTCTACCTCGATCTCAACTATCAGATCAACACCCAGGGACTGCTACTGGCCAGCATCATCATCGGCTCCCTCGGCGTCCTGGACGACGTCACCATCACCCAGGCGGCCACCGTGCGCGAGCTCGCCCGCGCGAACCCGTCCTATGGCTTCGCCCAGCTGTACCGGGCCGCCGCGCGCGTCGGCCGGGCGCACATCGCCTCGGTGATCAATACGGTCATCCTCGCCTACGCCGGAGCGTCCCTGCCGTTGCTGCTGCTGTTCAGCATCGGACGTCAGCCGCTCGGCGAGGTCGTCACCAGCCCGGTCATCGCGCAGGAGATCGTCCGCAGTGTCGCCGGAACGCTCGGCCTGATCGCCGCCGTCCCGCTCACCACCGCCCTGGCCGCGCTCGCCGCCACCCGCCCCGATTCCCACCCCACCCCAGACGGACGGTATCCGCCGTACCGAGGCCACCGCCGCCGGATCGACATCCCTGCGGACTCGCCCGGTTGATCTCCCTGACCTGACGCCGAGGTACGCCGTCAGGTCAGGAAGAGGCCGATAACGAACGGGACGGGAATCAGCACGGTCGTCCCGAGCGACGTCCTGAGTCGTCCGCCACGCCGGAGCGGCAGAAGCACATCCAGGATGAGCACCAGCGCCAGCAGCAGCGAACCGGTCACGGCCAGCAGGAACATCATGACGGGCGCGTGATCGAGAGTTGGGTAGTAGCAGTTGGTCAACCTGGGCTTCAAGAGATCCTGGGTGGTCTTGCAGTCCATCGGCAGGTACTCGGTCCACAGCCACCACGCCAGGTAGAGCGGCAGCATGGCGGGCACTCCGAGGGCAAGGTTCACCAGGCCAGGTGCCCAAAGGCCGGCCCCTGCGCGGCCACCGCGGCCGGTGTCCGCGGGGGCTGTGGATAGGTCCATCCTGCTCTCCCCAGTGTCGACGCCCGGTTCAGGCGACACGCGGTGTGCTGGTCAACGACAGCAGCCGGGTGAGCCACCGGCCAACAGGACCAGAGAGACGATCGTGGTGGCCGGTTCAAGGTCGGTGATGCGTTCGGGTTCGAGGTTCATTGTGCACGGCCGCCATCTCGGCGCTGGGTCGACGGGCCGCCGCGATCGATCCGTCGGACTGCTCCGCCAGTGCCGTGTGCAGCATCCTCGTGTAACGCGATTCTTCGGGCCGGAATCGCGCGGAAATCCCCCGGACTCATCCGCCCTTGGTGTCTTCGCAGGTCAGTTTGGGTTCGGGCTGGTAGACGGTGTGGAACTTCTGGCGCCGGACTACCTGGCCGTCCTTCTTGAAGATCCGCCACACGTCGATGGAGAAGCCGCGGGCGCCCGGCATGGGGATGCACTTGGGGCCGGAGTCGGTGGCGGTCTCGAAGTCACGGATCTTGTACGGCTTCGAGCTCTGGGACTCGATGTCGTAGCGCTTGGTGCTCCAGAACGAGACGGTGATCGAGGTGTCGGTGTACGCGGTCTTGATCAGCACGCCGTGGGGAGAGTCGTTCCGGAACCGGAAGTCGGGCTCGGGATAGGACACCGTCGACTCGCGTCCGGCCGGATACCGGGAGATGTAGAACTGGTGCGGGGTGTGCTGCACGTCCTGCAGGCCGCCGAAGAAGACCGCGTTGAACAGGGTGGTGGCGAACTGGGAGATGCCGCCGCCCACGTCGTCGACGAAGCGTCCGTTCAGGATCATCGGGGCGGGGACGAAGCCGCGCGCCCGGTCCCGCTTGCCGACCAGGCCGTTGAGGGAGAACGTCTCGCCGGGCTTGACGATGTGGCCGTCGACGATGCCGGCGATGGTGTGGATGTTGGTCACGCGCGGCGCGCAGCACGGGTGCCGGGTGGTGAAGGTGCTGATCCGCTCCTTGATCCCCATCGAGCGGGCCTGGGCGTCGGTGATCCGCGGTGGCGTCGTGACCACGTCCACCGGCACGGTACGGGACTGGCTGGCGGCCAGGACGCGCTCGACCGCCTGGCCGAGCTTGGCGGCGTCCACGCCGAGGCCGGTACGGGCCGAGACGAGTTCCAGCCTGCCCTTCTTCACCTCGAAGGTGGCGTTGCGGGGCGCCTGCGCCGCGGGGACGAACTTCTTCTCCACGTTCCTGGCCAGCTCGGTCGCGTCGAACTCCGGACGCAGCGAGCCGCGCCCGTCGGCCACGTAACGCAGATCCCTCGCGATCTCCGATGGGGGTACCGGGACCGTGCGACCCTGGCGGGTCAGCAGGAGAGGCTGTCTGACCGCCTCGCGCGCTGTCGTGGCCGCGATCCGCCGCACCTCCGCCGCCGGGACCGTGGCAGAGGTGGGCCGTAGCGACACCGTGACCTGAGTGCGCGGAGCCAGGAAGGCGTCTTTGATAGCCCTCTGTGTCGCTGCGCGGTCGATCCCGCTGCCGCCCTTCGGGATAACGGGTACCGGCCGCAGCCCGGTATAGCGGATGCCGCCTTCACGGACGGGCCGATCCACCTCCTTGGCGATGCCGTCGACGGCGGCGCTCAATCGGCGGGCGTCCAGCTTGATCTTGGGCTCGATATCCCGTTGGCCGATCAGCGGCCGCAATAGATCGGTCGGAGACGGGGCGCCACCACCGGCGGCGGCCACCGTGGCCTTGGCATCCAGCGACAGGCCTGCATCATTGGGAGTGATGGAGAAGCGGTGTCCCGCGGCCATCACCGTGATCGGTCGCTCGGCCTCGTCGGCCAGCCCGCGGGCGAGTTTCGCCTCCGCGTCAGCCGGTGAGAGCCCGCCGATCTCGACGCCCGCCACCCGGGTGCCTCCCGGGACCTCGCCCGCGATCGTGAGCGCCCGCACGACGACGGCCAGCAGCACCAGGATCACCCCCGCCGCCGCGACCAGCATCAGGGGAAGCGTCGGGCGCGATGCCCGCGACCCGGATCCGGCGGCGGCCTGTACCTGGTCGATCTCCGAGGTCTCCGGCATCGTGACCGCTCCCACCTTCGTGTGCTCGGGAGTTTCCTCTACGGGGCATAGTAGGTACATCCGGCGTCCACCGAGGTCATATCGGCGAACGGTCACGCTCAGGTGTCATCGGGCTCATCGATGGGAGGCTCAAGCGGACGGGTGATCCCGGGCTCGTCCGGAGCGCCGGGGACGTCGGGGATGGCGACGAGCACCTCGGTCATCTGGGAACCGCGCTGGATGACGCCGCTGCCGAGCATGGTGTTGCGGTGCCGCAACGCCCCGTTCTGCCGCAGGAGCTCATCGATCTCCCTGCGCGCCCTGCGAACATGCCTGCTCGAACGCGTGTGGACGAGGAATCCGCCGAACGCGCCACCGAGGACGAGGGCGGCGAGAACGGGCTGCCAGCGCAGCAGCGCAGCCACGACGACGAGCACGATCACCGCCGTCAGGGCGACCCTGTACCGCTCCACCCAGCTCAGGGCTGTGTCGACGCGCCGGGGAATCCTCATCCGGGACCTCACTCTCGGCGATCAGGGAGACTCCACTTCTACTAAGAAGAATAGTAGATAGGGGAAGTCTCGTGTGACGCTCTCAGCGAGATACCGGCTGGGCGGCGCCGGTCGAGAGAGTTCTAGGCGATGCGCACGCCGCCGGCGAAGGGCCTGCCGGAGATCGAGCTGACCTTGATGACATCGCCGGTCTGCGGGGCGTGGACCATCCGGCCTTTGCCGATGTACATGCCCATGTGATGCAGATCACTGTAGAAGAAGACCAGGTCACCCGGCTTGAGCTGGCTCTGGGTCACCCGCGTGCCGGCGGTGAACTGGCTGCCGGTGTAGTGCGGCAGCCTGATGCCGACCTGGGCGTAGGCGTACATGGTGAGGCCGGAGCAGTCGAAACCCTTGATGTTGCTGCCCTGCGCGACGCCATAACTGGGGCCGGATGGGCTCCCACCTCCCCATGAATAGGGAACGCCGAGCTGGCTCAGGGCGGCCTTGACCGCGCCCATGGCCTTGGCCGAGGCTCCGGCCGGGTCGACGGCGGGAGCGGCACCCCTCTTTGGCAGTGGGGAGCCGACGCCGAGTTTGCGCTCGACCTTGGCGAGCTTGGCCTCCAGGCTCTTCCGCTTGCGCTGCGCCTGATCGGCGAGCTGGCGCACCTGCTGTTCGCGGTTGACCGCCGACTTGCGGGCGCGGTCTGCCGCCTGCATGGTCTGCAGCATCAGCGCGACCTGAGTGCCGTTCTGCCGGGCGAAGTAGTTCAGCGTCGCGGAGCGGTCGAGGACGGCCTGCGGGTCTGAGGAGGAGGCGAAGGCGGCGGACGGGTCGCTGCTGCCGTTCTTGTAGGTCTCCGCGGCCATGCCGGCGACCTTGGTGCGGAGTTCCTCCAAGGCCTGCTGCTGGCGCCGGGCATTCTGGGACGCGGCCTTGGCGGCCCGCTGAGCCTGCTGGATGCGGACCCGCAGCCCGTTGTACTGCTCGGTGAGCTGTTCGGCCTCATCTGCGAGCTTGCGTTGCTGCTTGGCCAGCTCGCGCCGGGAGGGCTCGGGTTCGGCCGCCACCGGGGTCGCCGCCACGAGCGACACCGTCACGGCGGCCACGAGCGGCAGGGCCGCGATCGTGGTGAAACGGGAGAGCCGGTGCTTCACGCCGACGGCGTGTCGCTGCATGCACAGTCCTCTCAGCTAAGGTGCGCCGCCTCGGCCCGCGGGTGCCCGAACTGGGCCTGCCGCGGGAATCGGAAGGTCGAGCCGCCCGACGACCTGGAGTCGGAGCCGCCGACCGCGCGCGATCCGGCACGGCCATCGCCGTTCCCGGAAGAACGCCGAGCGATGGTTCCTACGGAGAGTAGGAGCTTAGCGGCCGATACGCCACCCAAGCGCTCAATTCACTCAAAACACCACAGTGGTCTCAGCAGGGAGCGACCAGTCTCCAGAGCGCGGACAGGGAGGCGGCGAAGGGCAGAGCGACCGCGCAGGCGGTGAGGACCCAGGTGATCGGCCGTCCCACCCGGGCTACCCGGCTCGGACGCCGGGCGCCGTCCTCGAGGCGTGTGAGCCGTCGCGACAGGGACCCATGGTCGCGCCCGGAGGCGGCGAGCGCCCCGGCGAACTCCGGGGTGGTGGCGATCTGCCGCAGTGCGCCGGCCAGCGTCCCGGACCCGCTGGAGCGAGCCGCCGCGTCGTCCGCGGCCATCTCCAGCAGCGCCGGGATCCTCGTCCTGGCCCGCCGCACGGTCGGTGACCACGGCAGCAGGGCGTGGGCGATATCGATCAAGATCAGCAACGTGTGGTGGCGCTGGCGCAGGTGCGCCCGTTCATGCTCCAGGACGGCCGCCAGCTGTCCTGGGGACAGCCGTGTGCGGGCGCCCGTGCTCACCACGATCGGCCGCCAGCGCGAGGGCAGGCAATAGGCCACGGGAACGGGGTGATCGAGCAGGAGGACGTCGGAATGCTCACGATCCTCGTAGGCGACCATGTGCAGCATCTCCCGGTGGCTGCGCCGGTGGCGCAGGGCACGGCGAACTCTCGGCACTCCGCGAGCCAGGCGGGCGCCGCAGAGCCAGAGCAGAGGCAGGCTGGCCACCCCGGCCAGGGCGGTCGCCGCGGCCGGATGGTGGGGCAGGCACCCGTGCAGCCACTCGAAGACCCCGTGCCCTGGAGTGGGCGGCCACAGCAACGCGACCGCGATCAAGCCGATGACCGCGACGAAGGTACCCATCAGCGCACCCAGCCAGCACGCCACCACGGTGCCGGGATGCGCGCCGGACGACCACAGCCGGTCCAGCGCGGGACCGGCCAGGCAACCGAGCAGCACCAGGGCCAAGAGCAGGGCCGTCACAAGGATGAGCATCCGATCAGGACCCCGGCTCGTCGGCCTCGCGACGGCGCAGGGCCTCCAGCAACTGCCGGGCGTCCTCGGCGGCAACGCCCTCGGCGAAGCGCGCCAGGACCGCGCCGTGGTCGTCGGTCTCGGTCAGCGTGTCCAGCATCAGCTCGGCCACGTACTCCTCCCGTGCGCGTGTCGGACCGTAGCGGAAGGCATGCCCATCGGCGATCTTCTGGAGCAGGCCCTTGCGGGCGAGCCGCTCGGCGACCGTCTGGACGGTGTTGTAGGCCAGCGGTTTCTCCGCTCCCTCGTTCAGCCGGACCAGCAGCTCACGGACGCGCAACGGCTCAGGTGCCGCCCAGAGTTCCTCCATGATCGCGCGCTCCAGGAAACCGAAACCGGCCAGTCCGACCACGTGATCACCCCAATCTCTCGCACATTCTGCCCAATGAGCCCAGGTGAGTGGTAAAGACGGACGATCCGGCGGGACCAGGATCCCGACCGCAAGCTACGACCCATGGCAGTAGACGACGCGCCATTCTCCCGCGATGGTGCGACCTCTCAGCCCGGTTCCGCTGCTACTATCGGTTGTAGTATTGATCAATCCCGATGAGGCACGGCGGGAGGGCGGTGGCACATGGCCGGACAGCGTTTCGGTGAGCTGGAGGCCGCGGTGATGGACCGGATATGGTCCTACGGCCGCCCCGCCAATGTCCGGGAGGTCCTGGAGGACCTGCAGCAGTCCAGGACGATCGCCTATACCACGGTCATGACCGTGATGGACAACCTGCACAAGAAGGGCTGGTTGCGCCGCAAGCGGCAGGGCCGGGCCTACATCTACGAGCCGGTGGCCTCCCGCGAGGGCTACACCGCCAAACTCATGCGCGAAGCCCTGGCCACCAGCAACAACCAGGCAGCCGCCCTGGTGCACTTCCTCTCCGATCTGTCCCCGGAGGAAGCCGAAGCCCTCCAGGCGGCCCTGAAGGTCGTACCGCCCCGCGGCACCACGTGACCGCCGCGATCAGCCTGCTCGCCTACGCGGCTGCGCTCGGCCTCGGCGGCCCTCGGCTGCTGCGCGGGCGCGGTTGGGCCGAACGCTCGCCGCGGCTGGGCATCCTGATCTGGCAGGCAGCAAGCGCATCGGTGCTCGGCGCGATCGTCCTGGCCGGGCTCGCGCTGGTGGTCCCGATCGCCAACGCCCCACACGGCCTCGCCGATCTACTGGCCGCCTGCCAGATGATGCTCCAGGCCCACTACGGAAGCGGCCCACAGCCGATCGCTGCCTACGCGGGCATCCTGGTCTCCGGCGGCGTGGTCCTGTGGACCTTCGGTCACCTGGTCTTCGCCTCCCTCACCGCCGCCCGGCAACGGCGACGGCACCGTGAAGCCCTGCGCATCCTGGCCCGCCACCGGCGCGACCTGGGAGCCCTGGTCATCGACCATGCCCAGCCGATGGCCTACTGCCTCCCCGGACGCCACCGCTGCGTGGTGGTCTCCAGCGGAGCGCTGGACCGCCTGAACACCGAGCAACTGGCCGCCGTCCTCGCTCACGAACACGCCCACCTGCACGGACGGCACGACCTGGCGCTCAACATCTCCCGTGCCCTCAGCCGCGCCTTCCCCGCGGTCCCGCTCTTCGAGGCCGCCCGGGACGAGATCACCAGGCTGATCGAACTACTGGCCGACGACATGGCCGCCCGCCACCACAACCGCACCACCCTGGCCGCCGCCCTCGTCACCGTCGCCACCGGCCAAGCACCGGCCGCAGCCATGGGTGCAGGAGGCGCAACGGCCCTCCTCCGCGTGCGCCGGCTTCTCGCCCCTCACACTCCCTTGTCGCGCGTCGCGCAGTTCACCGGCGGATTCGGCGTCGCCCTGCTGTTGACACTACCGATCACCCTCGCAGCCAACCCAGCGATCATCGCCATCCTCGAACGTCACTGCCACCTGCACTTCTGACGTTCGCCGTGACCGGCGTCCCGCTGCTGTTCCTGAGGCAGGACCCTACGTTTGGACGGCCAGCGCGATCCCGCTGGCCAGGCCGAGCACGAGAGAGAACGCGGCAGCGGTGTAGGCCACCGCGCAAGGGCCGCGGCGAAGGCTGATATCGGTTCCGGATGTGGGAGCGAAGACTGGGACGATCCAGCGTAGGTAATAGAACACGCTGGCGACCGAATTGATGACCGCGGCGACGGCCAGCCAGGTGTAGCCGCCGTCCACAGCGGTCCCGAACATCAGGAGTTTTCCGATGAAGACGGCTGTCGGTGGGGTGCCGACAAGGCCGAGGAGGCAGATCACCAGGGCCAGGGCCAACGGGGGTGAGCGCCTGGCCAGGCCGGTGTAGTCGCTTATGGTCTCCCGGCCTGCGGCTACGACGATGGCGAAGGCGCCGAGGTTGGTGACGGCGTAGGCGGCCAGGTAGAAGAGCAGGGCGGGTTCGGCGAGGTCGGCGCGTCCGGCCATGGCGACCGGGACAAGCAGGTAGCCGGCCTGGCTGATCGTCGAATAGGCGAGCAGGCGCCGGACGTTGTCCTGGCCGAAGGCGGCGAGGTTGCCGAGGGTCATGGTCGCGGTGGCGAGCAGGGCGATCAGGAGCGGCCAGTCCAGAGTGGACGGGAGGGCCTCGGCGGCGAGCCGGTACAGGGCGGTGAACGCGCCGATCTTGGGGACGGTGGTCACGAAGGCCGCGACGACGGGTGGGGCGCCCTGGGTGACGTCCGGGATCCAGTAGTGCGCGGGCACCGCACCGGCTTTGAACAGCAGCCCGGCCAGCAGCACCACGGCGCCGACCGCGACGGCCGCGCCGGGTGCGGTGGCCAGTCCTTGCCGGAGGGGTTCGTAGGAGGTGCTGCGCCCTAGACCGTAGAGGAGCGTCACTCCAGTGAGCATGAGGATGCCCAGGAAGGCGCCCATCAGGAAGTATTTCAAGGCCGCTTCGGTGCCCGCCGCGTCCTTGCCGAAGCCCGCCAGGGCGTATGCGGGGATGCTCGCCAGCAGGTACGCCGCCACCAGGACGAGCAGGTCGGAGGACGCGCCGAGCAGGATCGTCCCGAGCGCGGCCAGCAGGGTGAGCACGTAGAACTCGGTCTCGCGGGCGTGGTTGTGCAGCGGCCCGGCGGCCAGGGCCACGACCAGTAGCGTCGCGCCCAGGACGACGCCGCGTGTGAGGTGGGTGAGCGGGTCGAGCATGAACGCGTCGAACGTCATCAGGTCGGGACGACGGGAGGCGAGCACGGTGAAGACCAGGCCGAGGACGAGGCCGGCCGCGCAGATGACCGCCACGATCCACTGGCGGGTGCGGGGCAGGAAGATCCCGGTCAGCAGGCCCAGCACGGCACCGGCCAGCACGCACAGCTCCGGCAACAGGTCGGCCGGGTTCTCGCGCATCATCGCGACACCAGGGACAGCACGGCGGCGGAGGCGGGCTCGATCACGTCCAGCAGGAAACGCGGGACGATGCCGATGACCAGCGACAGCACCAGCAGCGGCGCGATCGCGGACAGTTCGCTGCGGTGGAGGTCGGTGATACGGCCGGTCAGCTCACCGGGCGCGCCGAGGAACGCGCGGTGCAGGACGCGCAGGAACAGCGCCGCGGTGATGAGGATGCCGATGATCGCCAGTGCTCCGGCGGTCGCGGCGCCCGCCGTCCCGGTGCCGATGACGCCGGTGAAGATCTGGAACTCGGCGATGAAGCCGGACAGGCCCGGCAGGCCCAGGGACGCGAACGCCGCGACCGCCACCAGTCCCGCGAAGAGCGGCGCGGGGGCGGCGATACCGCCGAAACGGTCCAGGTCATAGGTGCGGGCACGGTCGTACAGGACCCCGGACAGTAGGAACAGCGCCCCGGTGACCAGCCCGTGGCTGACCATCTGGGTGACCGCCCCGGTCACCGCCAGCCGCCCGGCCGCGGCGTCCCCGGCCAGACCCGCGGCGCCGACGGCCAGGACGATGTAGCCCATGTGGTTGACCGAGGTGTAGGCGATCAGCCGCTTGAGGTCCTGCTGGGCGAGTGCGACCAGCGCCCCGTACAGGACGCTCACGACGCCGACCACGATGATCACCCAGGCGTACCGGCGCCACGCCTCGGGCAGCATCGGCATCGCGATCCGGACGAGGCCGTAGGTGCCCATCTTCAGCAGGACGCCCGCCAGGATCGCCGACCCCGCCGCGGGCGCGTCGGTGTGCGCCGGGGGCAGCCAGGTGTGGAACGGGACGGTCGGTGTCTTCACCGCAAGCCCAATCCCGATCGCCAGCAGGACGAGGGCCGCCAGCCCGGGCGAGGCGTCCAGCGGCGGCGTACGGGTCAGCTCGACCATGTCGAAGGTGTTCGGGTCCGAGCCGAGGTATAGGCCGATGAATCCGAGCAGCAGCACCAGCGAGCCGAAGAAGGTGTAGAGGAAGAACTTCAGCGCCGAGCGTGCGTTGTCGCCGTGTCCCCAGCCCGCGATGACGAAGTACATGCCGACGATCGACAGGTCGAAGAAGACGAAGAACAGCAGCAGGTCCAGGGCCGCGAACAGGCCCAGGCAGACCGTCTGGAGGAAGAGGAACAGCGCGGCGAACGCCCGTACCCGGTGGGTGAGGCGCAGCGAGTAGACGGCGCAGCAGAGGAAGAGCACCGCGGTCATCGCCAGCAGCGGCAGCGACAGCCCGTCGACGCCGACGTGGTAGCCCGCCCGTACCGAGGGGATCCAGCGCAGCCGCGTCTCGTAGCCGAGCCCGCCGTCGTGGCCGATCCACATCGCGACGACTAGGGCGAGGTCGAGGGCCGCCGCCGCGATCCAGATCCCCACCGCGGCACGGTCGGTGAGACGCGGCACGGCCAGCAGCGCCAGCGCTACCGCCAGCGGCAAGAAGATCACCAAGGAGAGCACGTTCACCTGACCAGGACAACGACGAGGGTCAACACGAAGAGCAGCACCGCGGCCTGCGCGTAGTAGGTGTGGACGAGACCGGTCTGCGGGCGGCGGGCCAGAGCCCCGAGCCGCCGGGCTGCCCGCCCGATGGCGTTCACCACCCCGTCCACTGGAAACTCGACGCGGCCGGCCGTGATCCCGGCGGCGCGGCGGCCACCGATCGCGACCGCTCGCACCGCCCCGTCGATCACGCGATCGTCGAACCAGGCCAGCCGCCTCGCCAGCGCCAGGGTGGGGCGGCTGATCGCGTGCTCGACCGCCCGTTCCAAGTGCAGCCAATGCGTGGCCGGAGCGAGGAGGCGAGCGCCGGTCGACCGGGGCGCTGGTCGACGACGCACCAGGATGACCGCCGCGACGAGCGTGACCACCGCAAGCACACCGGAGAGCAGCATCTCCTGGAAGGTGGGTTCGCTTTCGCCCCGGGCGTTGAGCAGGGAACTCCATTGCTCGGCGAGGTCGGGGACGCCAACGATCCCAAAGACGGCCGCCGCGACGGCGAGCACTGGCAGCGTCGCCTGGGTAAGGAAGCCGATACGTCTTGTCCCTGGCTGTTCGGCGTCAGCGGTGGCCGTCGAGGCGGTAGCGGGACGCCATACGGCAAGGAGCATTCGCGCCGAATAGGCCGCCGAAAGCACGGCGGCGGCGAGCCCGACCGCGTACAGCGCCGGGGACTCCTGCAGGGCCATGGCCAGGACGGTGTCCTTGGTGACCCACAAGGAGAGCGGCGGCAACCCGGCTAGCGCGAGCGCCCCCACCCCGAAGGTGAGGCCGACCAGACGGTAACGGCGCGCGGCACCGTGCAACTCGGCGAGGTCCTTGGTGCCCAACGCGGTCAGCCAGGCGCCAGCGCACAGGAACAGCAGGCTCTTGACGGCGGCGTGCGCGACCAGCTGCGCGGTGCCGCCCGCGACCGAGGCGACACCAGCGGCCAGCACCATGAACCCGATCTGCGCGCAGGTCGACGCGGCCAGCAACTGCTTCAGGTCCCGCTGGGCCACGGCGACCGCACCGAGCAGTAGCGCTGTGATCCCGCCGATCCAGGCCACCAGCGTCGCCGCCCAGCCGGTTGCCGCCAGCAGCGGCTGGACGCGAAGCAGCAAGTACGCCCCAGCGGCCACCATGGTCGCCGAATGCAGGAGCGCCGATACGGCGCTTGGACCCGCCATGGCCCGCGACAACCAGAAGGAGAACGGCAGTTGCGCCGACTTTCCCAGCGCCGCGACGACGATCCCCGCCGCGATCAGGTCCCGCCACGGCGCCGCTGCGCTCGCCAGCCCGCTGAGAGACAAGGCATGCGTACCCGCCAGCGCGCAACCTGCCGCCAGGTAGAGGCCCATGTCCCCGGCCCGGGTGGTGAGGAAGGCGACGTCGGCCGAACGGACCCGCTCGTCCTCCCTCCACCAGAACCCGATCAGCGCGTACGACATCGCGCCCATGACCTCCCAGGCCATGAGCAGCACCGCCAAATCGGTGGCGGTCACCGTGACGAGCATCGAGCCCGCGAACAGCAGCATCAGCCCGAAGAACCGTCCTCGAGCTTCACCGGCGGGCATGTCTCCCGCGGCGAACACCAGGACGCCGAGCGTCACGGCGGTCACCGCGACGACCAGCACGGCGGACAATCCGTCCACCGCCATCCCGGCCGCCAGGTCCTCGAACAACGGAAAGCCGATGACCGGCCGGGCGATCGCCACGGCGATCGCCAGAATGAGAGCGCCGAGCGCCGTCAGCACTCCGGCGGCCGGGGCAAGCCGATCAGCGCGCCGGCCCGAGAGCAGGAGCAACGCACCGGTCACCAGCGGCAGCCCGGGAAGTCCCCAGCCGAGGGCCGTCATCCCTTCAGGTCCCTGGCGTCGTCGGTCATGTCGACGTCCCGGGCACGGAACAAAGCGGTGATGACGGCGAAGCCCATCGCCATCTCCAGAGCCATCACCGTGACCGCCACCAGCAGGAGCACCTGCCCGTCCGCCGTGGACGGGGCGATGTAGAACCAGAACGCACCGCCCGCCACCACCAAGCCGTTGACCATGAGCTCCAGGCCCATCATCAGCATCACGATCGACTGCTGGGACAGCGCGCCGTACAGCCCGACCGCGAACAGGGCGGCGGCCAGCAGCAGGAACGTCTCCAGGGTCATCGGCGAGCACCGTCCCCGTACCGGTCGTACCGGCCGCGGTGGGTGGCCAGCACCACCGAGGCGATCATCGTGGCCAGGATCGCCACCCCGATGACGATCATGACCAGCATCTTCGGCCCCATGATCGCCTCACCGAGGGCGAACGTCGGGTCGCGAGGCGGCGCCCCCGCGCGCTCCGGCCAATCGACAAGCCAGATCCCCGCGGCCAGCGCCGCGAAGGCGCCGCCCGCGATGGCCACCGCACCGCGATGGTTGTGCACCATGGTCATGGGCATCAGCCCCGCCGGATTCATCATGTACATGATCATGAACACCGCCATCACCAGCATCTCCATGATCATCATCAGCACCACCAGCACGCCGAGATAGTGCAGGTCGATCAGGAGCAGTTCCAGGCCCACGCACAGGAACGAGGCCAGCAGCGCGAACGTGGCGCGGGCCATCGAGTCGACCACGAACACCGCGATCCCGCTCGCCACCGCGGCGACGGCCAGCACCCAGAACGCGACGGCCTGCACGTTCCACCACCTCCTAGTCCAGGACGACGATGCCCACGACGAGCAACTGCACCAGTGCGGCCGGGATCAGCACCACCCAGGCGAACTCCACGAAACGATCCATGCGCAGCGTCGGTAGCCGGTGCGCCGACCACACCAGCAAGGCCAGCACGGCCAGCGTCTTGAGCAGCGACCACACTGGGGCGGGCAGCAACGGCCCTTCGCCGCCCCCTAGAAACAGGGGGACGGCCGCCGCCGCGGCCACCACGAGCAGCGCGTACCGCCCCGCCGCGAAGACCAGGCGGTCCACGCCCGACAACTCCACCGCCGCCCCGCCCGCCAGGTCACCCGACACCGGGTGCGCGAGCGGACCCCAAAACGCCATCGCCAGCGCCGAGATCAGGTAGATGACGAAGGCGACCGGCATCCACGCCGCGAACCACAGATCGTGCTGGGCCGCCGCCACCTCCGTCAGGTCCAGCGAGGCCGCACCCAGCGCCGCCGTGATCAGGGCGAACATGTGCGGCAGCTCGTACGCCAGCCCCTGCGCCAGGAAGCGATACCCGCCCACCAGCGCATACGCCGAGTTCGTCCCCCATCCGGTCAGCCAGACCGCGCCCCAGACCGCCACCTCCATCGCGTTGAACCACACGACACCGACCGGCAACTGCGCCGCGGCGACGGTCCCGAGCGGGATCACCACCGCCGCCAGCAGCGCGGCGACCGGTAGCGTGATCACGCCGATCCGCGCCAGCAGACGATCGGACGCCAGCGTGGCGCGACGCTGCTGTAGCAGCAGGCGGACGGTGCCGCGCAACGGCTCATCCCAGGCGTGACGCAGAGGGGCGCCGTGCCCGGCGGTGACCATCCGGAACATCGCATCGAGTGCCGCGGCGGCGTACACCAGCAGTGCCAGTGCCACGGGCAGCGCGATCACAGCCCAGAGCGGGGATGTTTCACCCATTGGCGGCATTCACAGCCATGACCTGGTCGAGGTCTGGATCGAGACTGGCCACGATCAGCCGGGCCGCGGCGAGCTCCGCGCCGTCCAGCAGCGAGGGCAGCGCGGCCAGCAAGGCACTGCTCGACTCCGCCCGCACCGGACCGCGCGGCCCTTCATCGTCGTTCAGGGCGGAGGAATCATCCAGGCGAGTCATGGCCCCGCCGATCTCGGCCAGCCATCCCGCCAACCGTGCCGGCACATCGCCGAGGTGACGCGCCGCGGGTCCGGTCAAGCCGTACCTGCGCACCGTGTCCTCATCGATGACCCCGATGCCCCGGGTCATCCAGCGCAGCGACCACGACCGTCCCGTCCGGCGGGCGAACCGCGTGAACCGCGGCGCCAGCTCATTTCCTGGACGTCCCGCGAGGACAGCGTCCCGAAGCCAGAGGGCCCGTTCCGCCTGCCCACGCCAACCCGCCACCCCGAGGAAGCGCGCCACGCTGTCAAGATGAGCCGCCGCCCGCCGCCGCTCGGCCTCACCTTGCGTCACCCGTTCGGGTGCCGCCAGCCACGGCTCGTCCCAGAAGC
The DNA here is from genome assembly GCF_043906805.1 of Actinomadura sp. SCN-SB. NCBI lineage: Bacteria > Bacillati > Actinomycetota > Actinomycetes > Streptosporangiales > Thermomonosporaceae > Actinomadura > Actinomadura sp. SCN-SB. The sequence goes on from NZ_JBIMPP010000029.1 coordinate 90,766, forward strand.
GCCCTCCGCCTGCACCGTCCAGCACATGGACCTCGGCGGACTGCACCACATCGCCCTGAAGCGTGAGCATCAATCGCAGCCCGGCGGGCCAATCCGGCAGGACGGGGCCCAGCGGAACGTGCAACACATCGAGCTTGAGACCATCCCGATCCGGCGCCCGCTCGGCCATCGCCAACCCGCCAGGGGCACCCATCATGTGATGCTCATGTCCACCATGCCCACCGTGGTCGCCTTCACCGGAGCCATCGTCTGCCACGGTGTGGCTGTCATGGCCACCGTGCTCATCATCGTCGTGGCCAAGCTCGTGACTGCCATGCTCGCTGTCGCCATGGCTGCCTTCGCTGGGCTCCCACGGTCCCGCTGCGATGCGGGACCTCGCGTCCTCGCGCTGCGCCGCGATATCGGCGAGCTCGGCCACCGCCCGGTCCATGGCCTCAACAGCCGCAACCTCCGAGGCGCGCGGCGGCAACCGCACACGGGCCCGCGGCCCAGGCACCTCCGCCCAGACGGCATCGACCGCTTCAGCCAAACCGACTCCAGGTTCACCGCAGACGATCAGAACGTCGGCGGCCGCGGGCGCGTCCACCTGAAACCAGGCTCGCCGCCGCAGCTCTCGCTGAACGATCATCCTCGTCCGGGTTCCACCAGGGACAGCCACAACGAAGGCATGCGGACGGGCAGCGGCATAGCGGGCCAGCCGCGCGTTCAGGCCCACCGGAACGCCCCCTCGCGCCAGGCGTACACCACGCCGACCATCAGCAGCCCGAGGAAGGCGAACATCTCCACCACCGCCTTCGTCCCGATCGACGCGACGACCAGCGCCCACGGATACATGAAGATCATCTCCATGTCGAAGGCCAGGAACACCATCGTCACCACGTACCAGCGCACGTGATACCGCGACACGGCATGCTCCACAGGCCGTCCGCCCGAAAGGAACGGCGCGCCTCGCAACTTTTCACCCACCCCAACGAGGAGCGCAGACGCGTACACCGCGGCCAAGAGAGCGCCTAGCAGCCCTACCAAGGCCAGCACTGCCGTGTACGGCTGCATCGTCTCTCCCAAGCGGCTCGGACATCCTCCTACGGTACGTAGGAGTTGATCCTGCCGCATGATGACCATCTTGACGAGGCTTCCCTACCGCGTTCCGCCGGATCCAATCCCCACCGCGGCCGCGCGCCCACAGGGCCTTACCGCCTCAGGGGAGAAGCACTCGGCAGGCCCAGCGTTCAGCGGACGGCCGACAGCACGGTGAGGGTGGGGAACTCGTCGCGGGAGACGCTGGAGAAGAGTCCGCTCAGCTCGCGCTCGATCTCGGCGAAGACGCTGTCGGGCAGGGCCTTGCTGCGGGCGATTCGCGACGGGTGGGTGCCGCCGTGCCAGGCGATGACCACCCTCCCGCCTGGGGCGGTCACCCGGTGCAGTTCGCGTAGACCGGCTCGGAGGTCCGGCCAGATCGCGACGTTGTTAACCGAGACCACGCAGTCGAACTGCGCGTCCGGGAAGCCGGTTCGATCGGCGGTGC